>JAZUCP010000173.1:0-6921 GCA_045639165.1 Acetatifactor sp.
GGTTACCACTTTATTACCTACTAGTTTGCCCCGCTCCTTCATATAGCAGCCATAGATATAGATAATGGCATCTCCGTCTACCAGATCACCCTTTTCGTCTACGCAAAGACATCTATCGCAGTCACCGTCGAAGGCAAAACCTACATCCAGACCATTTTCCATCACAAATTTCTGCAGTCCTTCAATATGAGTAGAACCGCAGTTGGTATTGATATTTAAACCATCCGGATCATTATTGATCACATAAGTCTTTGCACCCAATGCATCAAACACGCTCTTGGCAATCATCCAGGAACTGCCGTTGGCACAATCCAGTCCCACTTTTTTTCCTTTGAAGGATCTGGTGGCCAGAGTAATCAGATAGCCAATGTAACGATTTCTTCCCGCTGCATGATCCACTGTAAAACCAATATTATCCCTATGCGCGTAAGGCAGTTCACCGATCTTTCCATCCAGGTATTCCTCGATCTTTAAAATGGTTTCTTCATCCATCTTTTCGCCATTGGAATTAACCAATTTAATTCCATTATCAAAATATGGATTGTGGCTGGCAGAAATCATGATACCACAGTCAAAATTTTCTGTACGTGTCACATACGAAACACTGGGAGTGGTGGTTACATGAAGCAGATACGCATCTGCTCCAGATGCAGTAAGACCTGCAACCAATGCATATTCAAACATATAAGATGAGCGACGGGTATCTTTACCGATAACCACCTTGCATCTTTCTTCCCCCTCTTCGTGACGATAATACCAGCCCAAAAAACGGCCTATTTTATATGCGTGCTCCGCTGTTAAATTTTTATTAGCTTCTCCACGAAAGCCATCTGTTCCGAAATATTTACCCATGTTGTTCTCCATTTAGCTTGCTTGTATAGTTAAGTATATTTCCAATACCTTTTTAGTATACAACGAATTCCTATGATTTTCAAGAAAAAATAAAAGACACTCAAACGAATGTCTTTTTGTTAATATTTTTATTTTTCCAGATCAATAGTCTTGATCAGTTCTTTAATCTCGTCCACTGTCAGCCACCAGTTATTATTGCCGGAGCTGTAAGAGAATCCTTCCGGAACCTTCTTACCTGTAGGAACTGCTTTTCTGCTTTCGCTCCATACCATTTGTGGATATACGATAAAGTGCTTATCATATTCATAAGTGGTCATTGAGTCTTCCACAGTAACCATAATCTCATGAAGCTTTTCTCCTTCACGGATACCAACTTCCGGCATCTCACATCCGGGCAACATAGCCTGTGCCAGATCTGTAATCTTAAAGGAAGGAATCTTGGAAATAAAGGTTTCTCCACCCTTAGACTCTTCCAATGCCTTAATAACCAGTTCCACACCCTGCTGTAAGCTGATCCAGAATCTGGTCATGCGATAATCAGTGATGGGCAGCTTGTCCCCACCATTTTTAATAATATTGCTAAAGAATGGAATAACAGAACCTCTGCTTCCTGCAACATTACCATAACGTACAATTGAAAAACAAATATCCTTGTCACCTGCATAAGCATTGGCTGCAATAAAGAGCTTATCTGAAACAAGCTTTGTCCCACCATATAAATTTACAGGATTTACAGCTTTATCTGTAGACAAAGCAACTACTTTCTTCACGCTGGAATCCAGTGCCGCATCAATTACATTCTGAGCACCATGAATATTGGTCTTGATGGCTTCAGCCGGATTGTATTCACACGCTGGTACCTGTTTCATGGCAGCTGCATGAATCACATAATCCACACCTTCAAATGCTCTCTGAAGTCTTTCCTTATCTCTCACATCACCGATGAAAAATCTCAGCTTAGACGCATATTGCTTGAATTCATTCTGCATCATAAACTGCTTAAACTCATCTCTGGAATATATAATGATCTTCTTAGGATTGTAATGATCCAATACATATTTGGTAAATGCCTTACCAAAGCTACCTGTACCTCCGGTAATCAGGATGGATTTATTGTTTAACATTCTATTTTCTCCTTTATCATGAAAGTTTGTACACATTTATAGTATTGTAACATATTCTTTCTTAAAAAGCAAATTTTACTCTCACTTTTATTCAATAATACTATATTGCATCCATTCATACAAAAGCTTGCTTCCTTCTGTGATCTCTGCCGGAAGCAATGCTCTTGCAACAAGCTTCAACTCATCAGACTCAACATCGGTTCTTTTCAAATATGCATAATCTCCGTCAATACTTTCCACAACATAATAAAATGTATTCATAATGCAACTTCCGCCTTTCCTTAAAAATCGCTGAAGCATTTCCGCTCCAGCGATTTTACAGAATACTCAACTATTTTTTACATCATTCCGCCCATTCCGGCACCTGCTGGCATTGCAGGAGCAGGCTCTTTGATATTGGCTACAACGGATTCTGTTGTAAGAAGTGTACTTGCAACACTGGTTGCATTCTGCAGTGCACTTCTGGTAACCTTTGCAGGATCAAGGATACCTGCATTTACCATATCCACATACTCTTCCTTGTATGCATCAAATCCTACGCCAACTTCCGCTTCTCTTACTTTATTGATAATTACGCTGCCTTCCAGACCTGCGTTTGCTGCAATATGATATAAAGGAGCATCCAATGCCTTTAATACGATATTTGCACCGGTCTTTTCATCACCTTCCAGTGAAGCAGCCAGCTTAGCAACTTCTTTGGATGCGTGCACATATGCAGATCCACCACCTGCAATGATACCTTCTTCTACTGCCCCCCCGCTAGCTCCAAGAGCATCTTCCATACCAAGCTTTCCTTCCTTCATTTCTGTTTCGGTTGCAGCACCTACACGGATAACCGCTACACCACCTGCCAATTTAGCAAGTCTTTCCTGGAGCTTTTCTCTGTCAAAATCAGAAGTAGTTTCTTCAATCTGCTTCTTCACCTGCATGATTCTTCCCTGGATAGCAGCCTTATCGCCTTCACCATCAACGATTACGGTGTTTTCCTTCTGCACCTTTACAGATTTTGCACGACCAAGCATTGCCAGATTAGCATCCTTTAACTCGTAGCCCAGTTCAGAACTGATTACCACACCACCGGTAAGGGTCGCAATATCTTCCAACATAGCCTTTCTTCTCTCGCCATAACCGGGAGCCTTTACAGCTACTACATTGAAAGTACCACGCAATTTATTTACGATCAGAGTGGTAAGAGCTTCACCCTCTACATCCTCTGCGATAATAAGAAGTTTTGCACCGCTCTGAACGATCTGCTCTAAAACAGGGAGGATTTCCTGAATATTGGAGATCTTCTTGTCAGTGATCAAGATATAAGGATTATCCAGAACAGCTTCCATCTTGTCCGTATCGGATACCATATATGCAGAGATATATCCTCTGTCAAACTGCATACCTTCTACTACATCCAGTTCTGTCTGCATGGTCTTGGATTCTTCGATTGTGATTACACCATCTCCGGATACCTTTTCCATTGCATCTGCTACCAACTGTCCTACGGTGTCATCGCCTGCTGAAATTGCAGCAACTCTTGCAATATGTTCTTTACCGTTTACATTGGAGCTCATCTTAGCGATTGCTTCTACTGCACAATCTGTTGCCTTCTTCATACCCTTTCTTAATACGATAGGGTTGGCACCTGCTGCCAGGTTCTTCATACCTTCGTTGATCATTGCCTGTGCAAGAACAGTTGCGGTAGTTGTACCGTCACCTGCAACATCATTGGTCTTGGTAGCAACTTCCTTTACGAGCTGTGCACCCATATTTTCGAATGCATCTTCCAGTTCGATTTCCTTTGCGATGGTCACACCGTCGTTGGTGATCAGTGGTGCACCGAAGGATTTATCCAAAACTACATTTCTTCCTTTAGGTCCCAATGTTACTCTTACAGTATCTGCCAGTTTGTTTACACCGGCCTCTAATGCTTTACGTGCTTCTGCACCGTATTTGATTTCCTTTGCCATAGCTATATGCCTCCTGTCAATTTATATTATTTACTGAATGATCGCAAGAATATCATTCTGCTTTACTACGATGTACTCTTCCTCTTCAAGCTTTACTTCAGTACCTGCATACTTGGAGTAGATCACCTGATCGCCAACCTTAACTTCCATCTTGATCTCTTTACCATCAACGATTCCGCCCGGTCCTACTGCAATCACTTCTGCCTGCTGTGGCTTCTCCTTATTCTGGCCTGGAAGCACAATACCTGACTTGGTAGTTTCCTCAGCTACTAACTGCTTCAATACAACTCTGTCACCTAATGGTACTAATTTCATAGTAAACCTCCTATATTTGCATGATTTATCTTCTATTTTTGTTAGCACTCTCTTTTATAGAGTGCTAACCCATGAATCATATATTACATGATATGTCCTGATTTGTAAATACATTCTTTCATATTTTTTTATATTTTATAATTATTTAATATCCTGTTTTGACATTCAGGCATGCTTCAGGGTCCAAAAAGGGCACCCGCTTGCGGATGCCCTTCTCGTACACTTCTCAATATTAACATTTAATCTTCAGATATCCGAGCAGCTGGCTCATATCATATTCTTCCAATACACCCAGGTTGGAATCATAGAATTTTCCATCATAGTGAATCAGATAATGGCAATAACGACCCATTTTTTCCATCATGATACAACACTTAGGCAATACACAATCTTTGCCTTCTGTATACATAATAACATCTGAATGATCAATACCGTAATAATTCAATGCTGAGATCATGCGTCCCATAGTTGCCTGCCACTCTCTGCAATGCATTACAGTGATAACATCAGCAATGGTTACCCCTGCAAGCATTGCCACGCAGGACTGTCCGCAAAGTCCGTCCACCGGCTGGATAATCACTTCCATACTGTCAATTTTACGGATTGGATTGTCAAAGCTGTAAGGACTATTCTGATTCATCACAATCAGACTGCCATGTACATGAAGCAGGATCTTATGAGGCTTATCTATGTCAATTTTAGCAGCATCCTCATCATGAATATGAATTTCATAATTTCCTTTTTCCAAAGGAAGCAGCTCACACTCAATATATGAATTGTCCAATACCACCTCAGCCTGAATTACATCTCTCTGCTTACATACTTCCCATACATTAAAAGGAATCTGAATCATGTAACCTCTATCTTTTTTTTCAAGCTTAGATTCAAAAAAATATCTCATCAGTAACCTCCATTATTTATATATAGTTTCCCATTGCTTTTATTGTATCAAACTCTCGGAATAAATGAAATAGCTTTTTAGGGACTTTCGTGCAAGTACTCAAAAAAATACACAAGCACCCGCCTGCTTCCTTATCCGATTCCCAAGACAAGCATTGCGACCTTAAAATAGATCAGCAAAGATAAGGCATCTACAATGGTTGTAATAAAAGGGCTGGCCATAACAGCAGGATCAAAGCCCACTCTCTTTGCCAGTACGGGCAATACACAACCGATCAACATAGCCATCAATACCACTACGATCAGTGTCAAACTGACTGCAAAAGCCACCATAAGTCCGCTTCTGTCAAAAACAAGAAGCTTTACAAAATTCGCCACAGCCAGACTTACGCCGCACATAAATGCAATTCTAAGTTCCTTCCACATAATTCCCGGTACATTTCTATATTCAATTTCCCCCATGGATAAACCACGAATCACTGTCACGCTGGCCTGCCCCCCTGCGTTACCGCCCGTACCCATGAGCATGGGGATAAATGCGATCAATGCCGCATTCACACTTAACGCATCTTCAAAGGACGTGATGATCGCCCCGGTAAAAGCAGAGGAAACCATTAATAATAGTAGCCAGGGAATCCTCTTTTTGAAGTTTTCGATTACGGAGGTTCTCATATAAGGCTTGTCACTCGGTACAATCGCCGCCATCATTTCCATATCTTCCGTAGCTTCTTCTTCCAAAATATCCACAATGTCATCGACAGTGATAATTCCCACAAGTCGATTTTCATTGTCTACAACCGGCATGGCTGTAAAGTCGTATTTTTTAAACTGATTGGCAACCTCTTCCTGATCCATCAGTGTATTGATCGCAATCACGTTTTCATTCATAATATCGCCGATAATATCATCCGCATTGTTTAAAAGCAAGTGCCTAAGTGTAATGGCTCCTATCAGCTTTCTATGGTTATCCAGAACATAACAGTTGTTGATAGTTTCACTGTCCACCCCGATCTTACGGATGCGTTCAATGGCCTGGGCTACTGTCAGATGCTCCTTTAGGTCCACAAATTCCACTGTCATCAGACTTCCCGCAGAGTCCTCCGGGAATTTCAACAGCTGATTGATCTCATTTCGCACCTCAGATGTGGCATTCTTTAGCAGCTTCTTTACCACATTGGCAGGCATCTCTTCCAGCAAGTCTGCAGCATCGTCGGCCATCAGATTATTGATGACATTGGCGGTTTCCTTATCGGTAAGTGCGGTAATGATCATCTCCTGATTTTCAATCTCCAGATAAGAAAATACATCTGCTGCCAGATCCTTGGGCAGAATCCGGAATACCTTCAACTCATCCTCATCGGACAATTCATCCATGCATACCGCTATATCAGCTTCATTTAATTCAGTCAGGAATTGACGCAGATTGGTATATTGCTTTGCATCCAACAATTCCCTGACTGTTTCCAGCATTGTGATCTCTTCCATTGCATTTCTCCTTTATGATGATTTTTTCATGTTTTTTCATATTCATACGCCCCGGAGGAATGGGACTATCGTTACTTATATGATTCGACACAAAAACCACCACCTTTCGAAATACAATTTACTTCTTTTATTTTAGAATTTTGAAAGAGATTTGTCAATAAATTAGTTTGTCAGACTGCCGAAAACCTACATTTGTCAGGTTGCTGAAAACCGGTGCGGCTTTTCCACAGTTAAAACACAAAATATCCTTCTCCCAGCTTCTCCCACTGAATACGTCCGCATGT
>JAZUCP010000174.1:0-3925 GCA_045639165.1 Acetatifactor sp.
GCCTTCTTGGTAAAATCATAGGCTGGTCTTAATCCACCCATGGTTTCACAGATAATACTTACCTGATCATCATTTAAGATCAATTCATAGTCATGAACCACTTTATGTTCATACGGATCACCGGGGAAATCCCTCAGATCCAAAATATACTTTACGTTCAGTTCTGTACCGGCTTTTTTACTTACCTGCTCTTTATTCTTCTCGATCACCTCAACAACACCGCTTCCTACAGTGCCGTATCCTAATACTGCTACATGAATCATCTCATCTTCCTCGCTTCTTCCGTCTTATCTTTACTGTTATTCTTTTGCCAATAACTTGATATTATGCACGCCTCTTTGCATCTCCATGGCACTGATCATACCGGACACATCTCCCGTATTTTCCAGAATTTGAATGCTGATGCTCAAGGATGCGATCCCATTGATGGGAATACTCTGATGAATGGTAAGAATATTGCCCCTGTACTCAGATATGATCTTTAACACATCCGACAAAAGACCGGGCTCATCATCCATCTGAAAAGTGAGTGTAATGGTTGTCCCCTGGGAATTATCATGAAATTGGAAAATGTCATCCTTATATTTGTAGAAGGAGCTCCGGCTGATTCCTACAATATCAACTGCATCCTGTACAGTGAACACTTTACCGGACTCCAACAAGCCCTTCGCCTCTACAACCTTTAAGAGAACCTCCGGTACAGCCTTCTGCTTTACCACAAAATACTTGTTTGTTTCTTTCATTTTAGTCAATGCCTTTCCGTTAAATACGCTTTGTTTTCGTCAAACGGACACATGTGTGCCAATGAAAGATATTTTATCACACCAGACTAATGAATGCAACCATAAATTTTTATCTTGCACTTTATTTTTTATCTTTGTATAATGAATGTAAGTCTACGAAAGGTCAAACTAATTATGTACTACATTATTATAAATCCTGCCTCAAGGTCAGGAAAAGGACAAAAGCTTTGGGAAGAGATTGTAAAACCCTATCTTTCCAAAGAAAAGATTGAATACAAATCCTATTTCAGCGACAAACCCGGCGAGGTTGCCACACTTACCTCTCGGCTTACGAAAGATGCCACTGCTAAGCAGCCGATCCATCTGATCATTCTCGGCGGAGACGGTACCTTTAATGAAGCTGTCCAGGGCATCCGGGATTTCTCCGCTGTTATTTTAGGTTATATCCCCACCGGCTCCAGCAATGATTTGGCAAGGGATCTTCTAATTCCCAGAAAGCCTGCTCTTGCAGTACAGCAAGCCTTTCATTCTACTAATATTCACAAAATGGATGTGGGCTGCGTTACTTTTCCCGATGGCAGCAGCAGAAGATTCACTGTTAGTTGCGGCATGGGCTTTGATGCAGCGGTGTGCGAAGAAGTGAATAGATCTCGTTTTAAAGTAACTTTAAACAAAATCGGTCTGGGTAAGCTAGCCTATTTATCCATCGCTGTAAAACAGCTGCTTTCTGCCAAGGGTGTTACCTGTGAGTTAACTCTTGACGGCAAGTCTACCATTAAGAAAAAGCTACTGTTCGTAGCTACTATGATTCATCGATATGAAGGCGGAGGATTCCTTTTTGGACCGGACGCTATAGATCACGATGGTATCTTCAACATCTGCTCTGTGCGAAATGTATTGCCGAAATGGGTGATCCTACTGGCATTACCCACTGCATTCTGGGGCAAGCATTATGTTTTTCCGGGAATTGATCCTTTGACTGCTGAAAATATACATATAAAAACTTCCCGCCCTTTGTGGATTCACACGGACGGGGAAGTTTTAAGACAAGATGATGAAATGAGTATCTCCTGCCTGAAGCAGGTATTACAGCTTAAATATTAAAACTGTTCCTTCCCCAATTTGATATTCAAATAGGGGACATATGCGGCAAAAGCAGACGGAATCGGGTATTTCTTTTGAGTTTCACTGGGCTCAATAAATAACCAGTTACCCGTTTCCTCTGTTGGCTCGCTGGTTCGCAGCTCGTCCACTCTCACCTGATACCCTTTCATATGCCACTCCTTATGAGTAAAAATATGCTTACTATCCGTCAGGGGCAGGATTCTTAATGGGCTCAATCCATTGGCCGAAAGATACTCCAGCACCTCTTCTGCTGTCTTACTTCCCTCCAGCATTGGGAATTCATACATACCTGCCAGCAAGCCTTTTTCTGGCCGCTGTCTGATGGCAGCCTTATCTGCATCCTGTATGATCAAAACTGTCTTTTCTTCGATGCTTCTGGGCTTCTTTCCCGCTTTTTTCGGAAATTCCTCTTCCACTCCCTTTTCATGTGCAAGACAAATTTCTTTTAACGGACATTCTTCACAGTGAGGAGTTCCGTTTGGTATACAAACCATGGCACCGATCTCCATCATAGCCTGATTATAATCTCCCGGACGATTTTCTGACATGGTATCTTTTAATTCTGCTTCAATCCTTTGCTTGACTTTAGTATCTGTAATCAGCCCATCATCCATGCAAAGTCTGGAAACCACCCGAAGTACATTGCCATCCACTGCCGGTACTTTTCGTCCATAGGCAATGGAAGCAATTGCGCCCGCTGTATAGCTACCGATTCCTTTTAATTTCAACAGCTGCTCATAGGTATCCGGCATCACGCCTTCATAGTCCTCCATGATTTGAATAGCAGCCTTTTGCAGATTACGGACCCTGCTGTAATATCCCAATCCTTCCCATAACTTTAAAAGTTGCTGTTCTTGAGCCTGCGCCAGATCGGATATATCCGGCAAGCATTCCAAAAAACGTTTATAATACGGCTTTACTGCCTCCACCCTGGTCTGCTGCAGCATAATCTCAGAAACCCACACATGATAAGGAGTAGGATCCTCACGCCAAGGCAAAATCCTTCTGTTCTGATCATACCAGTTCAAAAGAGGCTCTGAAATGGATAAAAGCCGTTGTCTTTTTTTATCTGTCTGAAATTGATCTTCACTAAGGTACACCGGAACCGGGGTTCTTAATTCCACAGATAGCTCACAGTCTCTAACCTCCACTGCACAATCATAAGCCAGGATCTTTACCCCTGCATCTGCAGCCTTTTGCAAAGCCTCTGCAAATGCTGGATGGGTCTCCCGGTTCGGCAAAAAATAATGTACGTCCTTCATCTGAATCACCAGTATGATATATGCTTCATACCCATCTTCTTTTGCGCGAATCAATTCTTCCACATGTTTGACTGCCCGCTCAGAAGGTGCATCGGGGAACATTGCCACATTGTCCCGCTCCAAAGTAACACCTTTCACCTCAATAAAGGCTTTCTTATGGTCGTACTCTACATAAAAATCAAATCTGGACTTTCCGTAGGTGGTTTCCGGACGCAAAGAAACAAGGCCGGGGAAAAGCTCCTTCTTTAGAAGCCACTCTTCCACAACCTTATTGGGCGCCTGGGAATCCATGTTGATCAATCTCTCCGACACCTTCTTCTCCACCGCTACCAGATCATAGGCAGTCTTTCTCTCCGGATTATTCCCCTTCTCCAGATATACAGTGGCACCGGGAATCAACAATTCCCGGCACCTTCCTGTATTTTTCACATGCACAATTTCTTTTTTTCCTGCGATTTCCACATATGCAATAAATCGATTGGGACGCTCCAAAAATGTCCCTCTGACGATTTGTTCATATTTCATCTGTTACTACTCCATTTCATTAGGCATCTGTCTTAACACAATATTTTACGATTTCCGTTTGATCTCAAATCTATCCAGCATCAGCAGGCAGCTTTTTAACTGACTGTAGCGCTCCTCAATATCCCCATCCGGCACCTCGATATCACATGCCACCGCCATAGTAGTGATCATATCATCCGTAATCCGATGATGTAGGGCCGCTAGTATATTCAGCCTTTTTTCATGGGAATTCGCATCTAAAAATTCCCACACAAGAGGATCCAGTACAGG
>JAZUCP010000175.1:0-3468 GCA_045639165.1 Acetatifactor sp.
ACAACGTGGACTTGAAGTCTTAACGCCAATGGAGTATCACGAAAAACTGCTGAAGGTGGCATAAAAATGTTGCCCAGCAAAAACTGGGCAACACAAAAATTTTATATTTTTTCAATTGTCTACTTGACGGGGCGCACACCACATTAGCGGCAGCCCTTTGAAATGTAAAATATCCTTACCATTATTTAGAGATCATCTACATACATCCCTCAGAACCTGCAGCGCATCTTTTGCAATGATCACATCACAGTGTTCCTCTAAATAAGCTGGTGTAGAAGGCAGTACCTTCTTGAGGAAACCATATTCGGATGCTATGTTGCAGAGGCGGTTGAAGTTCTCTGCATTTTCCGTGCTGTGAGTCAGTAATAAAAGGTATTTTCCCAGTTTGGGCTCTTTGTATAAAGTACAGGTAACGTCTGAAATGCCTGAAACAAGGGGGGCCATCTTCATAAGTAACTGCATGGATCCAAATTGGAACAGTCTAATCAGTAGTCTCGGTGCATCTGAAGCGGGATCCGAAGCACCGTTATCAGCAAGTTCGGAAACGGCTGTATCCTCTGAAGTCTGAATCCGCTTAAATAAATCCATCACATCATCCTTGATTAGATCTGTATCAATCTCATCCAGCTCGTCGGATTCATGAACGGAAGGTGCAAAACGGGAGAACCGTGTATCCAGCTCCTCCGGATCTTCTACTTTTGTAATGATCAAAACAATGCATTCGGCATTCATGGGGATGGCTTCGATCATAAGAGGGATATCTTCCGCTTCAAAGCCGAATTCGTAATTAGCCTGCTGCATCATATCTCGAAATAAGCTCTTTGCTTTATCTGTGCCGTATGCCAATTCACTGATCTTGATTTGGCGGCTGGCCAGATCTTCTTTGGTGAGGGTACAACGAATCTGATTTTCACTTACTTTTTCAATTTTCATACGACAAACCATCCTTTCTGTGTCTGTAACAAATTACGACACGTTTTATCTATATTCAACAAATTGAATAAATGTATCTTATACGCTCAAGCCTTTTTAGTCAATAGAAAGAAATGAGAATTTAATAAAATTTTATACTTGTAAAATATTTCATAATGCAATATAATACATTTAGAGAGACTTCCGGCAATCTGTACCGGAAGGAGGTCAGATTTCCAGAGTTCTAATATATTAACATTCATGGGCAGTCGCCCAAGCAATCATCCCGATATTTATTATATGTTTGTAATGAATATTTCGATATTTCGATTATTTCAGGATGTCTTACAGGTTATAATTCTATGAATACCTGGTCTGTTATATATTTCCCTAAAATTTATTTTATAATCACAAATTTAATTCAAAAAATCTAGGATTCAATACTCTGTATATTGGTGTACGCCGGAAGCTCTCAAACAATCTGTTCCTGTCATCTTTTTTTACCATGTTCCGGGATTAATATATCACGCTTTTTGGTCCGGAGCGGAACATAGGAATAAAGGAAAGGAATAAACAGATGGACAAACACAATAAGGATAAAGAACGAGGTCAGGACGCTCTTCTGGAAACATATTATCGTCTTCATGCCAAAGGTGCAGGTCTGTATGTGCGGGCAACGCCGGAGGAGATTGCACAGTTGTATGTTCGGGAGGAGAGTTCTTATATGCCTGACTATATTTATGACGAAAATGGTTCTCTTATACAGGTAATGTTTGACAGAGTCAATAAAGATTAAAAAAATGGTCAATGTCTCGCTGCCAAAAATCAAAGCAGGAATGCCTCTCGTGCGGATTGGCAGCAGTAAATTTATAAAAAGTGTTAAAATGTTGATGACGCAAAAGGAATAGTTTGTTATACTGTAAGACAGTGGATACTTAAATGCCACTGTCTTACATGTAGAAGAGAGGTTTGCTGAATGAAGAAATTAATACCGGTTTTAATTGCAGTTGTTCTGATCATTATTCTTGGTGCAGGTACTGTAGCAGGTATGCTGTACGAAAAATATTCCTACTCCAAAGAGCGTGCAGATATGACTCAGTATTTTGGAGTAAAATCAGGAGAAAAGGCAATTATACTGCAGGATGAGAGAATCCCGGAAAAAGCCATTGTGAAGAATGGTGTTTGCTATCTGGACAAGGATACAGTGGAAAAGTATTTTAAAGAGATTTTTTATGTGGATCTGGGAGAACAGATTCTTTTATATACAACCGCCACAGAGGTGATCCGTGTAAATATCGGCAGCAGTATTATGACGATCAACAATGTGGATCAGGATCTTGGATATGAGATCGTGTTTGTGGAAGGGGATACCATCTATATTGCATTGGATTATGTAAAGAGATATACCAATCTTTCTTATGAAGTATTTGATCTGCATATGCAGATTTATAATGAATGGGGCAGCAAAACGGTTGCTGCAGTAAAGAAGGATACTGCCATCCGCTACAGAGGCGGTGTGAAAAGTGAGATCCTGAAGGATTTAAAGCAGGGTGATCAGGTGGAGATCCTGGAGCAGTTGGAAAACTGGAGCAAGGTCAAATCTGCAGATGCCATCATTGGTTATGTAGAGAATAAGCTTTTGGAGGAAGCGGTGCAGGTACAGGAAGTTCCGGTAACGGATTGTCAGCTTCCGGAATACACCACCAATCAGCTTCCTGGCAAGGTAAGTCTGGGCTGGCATTCCATTGGCGGCGTGGGCGGTAATGATACTCTGGACAGTATGGTGGCAGGAACCATTGATATGAATGTAATTGCACCTACCTGGTTCAGTTTGTGCGACAATGAAGGTAATTTTGAATCCTTCGGTACCAAGGCCTATGTGGACAGGGCTCATGCACTGGGGCTGGAGGTCTGGGGTGTACTGGATGATTTTAATTATCATAATGTACACGATGCAGGAATTGATGTGCTGGCAGTCTTGTCCTCCACCACAAAGAGAACCCGCCTGGTTGAGGGAATCACCCAGACTGCACTGGCTTTGGGAATGGATGGTATCAATCTGGACTTTGAGCGTGTTACAGCGGATTGCGGAGAGCATTATGTACAGTTTATCAGAGAGTTGTCCGTACAGTGTCGTCTGAATGATCTGACATTTTCCATTGACAGCTATGTACCCTTTAATTTTAACTCTTACTTGAGAAGAGATATTCAGGGACAGGTAGCGGATTATGTGATCATTATGGGATACGATGAGCACTGGCATGGAAGCGGCGATCCGGGAAGCGTGGCAAGTATCGGCTATGTAAGCAATGGTATTGAAAAGACTTTGGAGCAGGTGCCAAAGGAGAAGGTTGTCAATGGTCTGCCCTTCTACAGTATCGTGTGGAAGACCACAGGCGCAGAGGTGACGGATCAGTATCTGACCCTGAATAATACTAAGAGCTATCTTGATACCCTGGAATCAAAGGGAATCAAAGGCGAGTGGGATCAGGAAACTCAACAGATGTATTATGAATGGAAGAGCGGCAATTCCACCTATCAGATTTGGGCGGAAAC
>JAZUCP010000176.1:0-1739 GCA_045639165.1 Acetatifactor sp.
CGTAAGAGAAGATACTGTGGAAACCACAGGTGCAGGAGATACCTTCTTCGGAAGCTGTCTGCATTTTGTGCTGGAAAAAGGTCTGGACAACTTTACAGAAGAAAGTTTAAAGGAAATGCTGACCTTTGCTAACGCTGCAGCATCCCTCATCACCACCAAGAAGGGTGCTCTGATGGTAATGCCTTCCAAAGAAGAAGTGGAAGAATCCATGAAATAATTAAAGCAAGAAGGCTTGATTCGAAAGGATCAAGCCTTCATTCACTTTCGCTTATCAATTTAACATGCTTTTTGTGGAAAGAAACGCCTAGTTTAAAGAAATGAGTAATACCTTCCTGCTTCATGGCAGTTACATATTGTTTTCTTTCAATCTGGTTCAAAGCATCTTTGGCAGATGTCTCAAGTGCATCATCAATACGATCTTCAGCAACATCTTCTTTTAAAACTTTAAGCTCTATAATGATGCCGGGAAGCTTTTTATTGTAAGGTCTGAGCTGAATGTCATATCGGCCGTATCCGGATTCTCTGTTGGAATCCACCCGATATCGGTTGTTCATGATGGCACAGATCCCGAGGATCAGTCCGTGATAGAAGTTCTCGTAAGCATAATCAAAGGAGCTGATCGTAGTAAGGAGTAGTTGCTGCAGATGCTCTTGGAGTTTTGGAACATCCATTTTTATAATAGCCTGTTGGATGGCAATGGCGGTGGAATGAGAAATCACATCGGAGAGTGCAGAAAGGATTTCTCTTTCGTATACATAGGCGATTTCCTTGTTCGGTATTGCAATATCGCAGAAGGAATTCCCATCGGGCAGATCATCCGTATTTATAGTTTTCAAATAACCGGCAGCAAGTAAGAAGCTGTAAATAGTTGCCGGGTTACTTTTAATTTCGGGGTAGATAACGGAAGTATCCACATAGGAAGATACCATCTGTCCCTGCATCAGCTTACGCAGGTTATCCGCAGTTTCATCGTCTGCGTCCCCGACAATTTGACGAATAACACTATTATCTCCGGTGGACTGCCAATATGCTTTTGCAGTGCAATTTTCATCCATATAATTGATAACAGACCAAGGGTTGAAAATCTCAGTATTGCCAAATCGATATCCATCATACCACTCGCAGATCTCCTCATATCTGTCAATTCTGCCATAATATTCCATCATATGTCCGATTTCATCCTTGGTAAAACCAAAGTATTCACTGTAGCGATTCTCAAGGATAGAGTTGACTTTCATATTATTCAGACCGCTGAAAATACTCTCCTTGGCAACACGCAGAATGCCGGTGAGAAAACCATAGGCAAGGTTTGAGTTGTCTTTAAAAGCTCCGGACAAAAGATTGCGCATAAAGCTGATGATCTGATTGTAGTAACCCAGGGTATATCCCTGCTGAATAGGAGTGTCGTACTCATCGATAATAATGACTGCAGGTTGACCATAGTGCTTATTGAGTTGATGGGAGAGCTCCAAAAGTGCCCTTGTCATACTGACCTCTGTGATAGTACCATTAACAACTTTGAGAAAATAATCTTTTTCATATTGATTGCATTTGTTGCTTGTTATCAGAATTTCATGACGGAGAAATTCTTTTGCAATGATTTCACTAATTGCAGCATAGGTTTCTTCCCAGGTTTGAAATTTCACATCTTTGAAGGTGATAAAGATAACAGGATATTTACCTTGTTCCGTACGGTATTTGGGACCGCATCCCCATATTTTTTTGTCCTTAAAATATTT
>JAZUCP010000177.1:0-4277 GCA_045639165.1 Acetatifactor sp.
GTAAAGGCCTTATACTTTCCTCTGTACTCTTCCGGAACACCACTTTCCGGATCATAGGAAAAATCTTTTATATGAAGTTCGTAAATAATATTCTCTTTTCCTTTTTCAGGTGCCTTATCTTCCCCAAATCCTTCCGGATCTGTCAAAGTAAGATCCACAGCCATACTTCGACTGCCATTCACCCCACAAGCAACAGCATAAGGGTCCGCTGTTCTTGTAACCGCACCTTCTCTTGTTACTGTGTAATCATAGTAAGTACCATGGAGGCACTCATCGGTTCTCCAGCTCCAGGTTCCCTTTTCACCGGCAACCATATCAAATGCAGCGAATTCAGCCGAATCGCCGCCATCCTTGTATAAATGTAGTTGTACTCTGTCAGCAAGAGGGCACCATACTTTGAATATGGTGCCCTCCTTTGAACAGATTGCGCCCAGATCTTTTTTATCGTATCTGAACCGATTATCGAAATCTTTATTATAATGTATTAATCCTTCCCCCATCAACGCAATCACTCCTATATCGAGTAAAATCACACCTCACGATGTGAAGTCCTCACAGAACCGTACGTGCGGCTTTCCCGCATACGGCTCTTCATAACAACATTAACAGTTACTATCCGTAATAGAGATTTACATATCTCTTCGGATACGCTATTGGATAATGGGTCTGCATCATGTGGAATTGCTCCCACGTATAGCTTCCCTTATGACTTCTGCGATTTAACCATTTAAACAGCATCTTGACCACATAGTAGTGATACTTCACAAGCATCTGTATGTTGTAGGTCACTCCGTAATAACGGTAGTGTCCTATCAGTTTCTGATTCAGCTTCGGTATCAGTTCCTTTAACGGGAGGGTTCTATTTCCCTTCAGCCATTGGTTCATCTCCTTCAGTTTCATCCGAAACTTCTTGCTGTTTGTTCTTGGAATGACACAGAACTTACCGTCCAGTGTCTCTCCGCAGTAGAATGTGAAGCCCAGAAAATCGAAGGTCTCGGGTTTCCCCAATCCTTTTCTCTTTCTCCTTTCCTTTGCATATCTGCCAAACTCCAATAGTCTGCTTTTGCTCGATTCTATTTCCAGTCCATATTTAGAAAGTCTTTCCTTTAGTGCCTGATAATACCTTACTGCTTCGCTTTCTTCTTCAAAGCCTGCGATAAAGTCATCTGCATATACTACAAGAAAACTCTGCCCTCTGCCACGCTTCTCGAAATAAGCTTTGTACCATAATACCAGTACATGATGCATATAGATGTTAGCTAATACGGGGCTGATGATTCCGCCCTGAATAGAGCCTTCCTCACTTGCCTTGTACTCTCCTTCTTCCAGTATGCCTGCTTTCAGATATTTGTTTATCAGATTCAGGATGTTCGGGTCTTGTATATAGTACCCGACGAATTTCAGTACCCAATCGTGGTTCATGTGGTCAAAGAATCCTTTGATATCTGCATCCACGATGTAGTCAATCCGCTTTCTGATAATACTTGTACACATGTCTTTTATCGCCATATGACAGTTTCTGTTTGGACGAAACCCGTACATGTTTTCCTTGAACTTCGGTTCGTATACTGCTTCCAGTATCTTCTTCAGACCAAGCTGTACAATCTTATCCTCATACGCTGCGATTCCCAGAGGTCTTTTCTTCCCGTTTGCCTTTGGGATATATACTCTCTTGACTGGCAAGGGTTTGTAAGATTTATTCTTTAACCTCAATACCAGTGACTGTATATTCTCTCTCAAGTGCAGGGAGTATTCCTCTTTCGTCACCTTGTCAATTCCAACTGCTTTGTTTCCTGACAGTTCCTGATGGCACTTAAGGAGTAGTTCTTCATTGAGCAGGTGATACAACGATGTAAATATAGGTCTGTTTTCACGAGCTGATTTATCTGCTATTCTTCCTAATTTCGTTTCCACTTAATCCTCCGTCCCTGAGTACGGTAAATGTGTCCTCAGGAAGAACGTTGCTATGCATCTCCCTTTCCTCCACCGGCATTACCCGGTTTCCTCGGTACTACGAAGATGTCTGACTGCCTGCTGTCCTTCCGGCTTCCTTCGTGTGATAGTTGTACACCGTACCTGCTGATTGCAGGAGACATCAGGCTCTCCCCTGTTGACTGAACGGTCATTGTGATACATGATTGGCTCTGTGACCCCGTCAAAGCCATGATATACTCGCAATAACGCATACCATGATGTTGCCTTCCGCATGGTTAAACTGCGTCGGCCTTTAAGACTCTGTAAAATTTCGGGGCTTATAAGCATTGCAACCCTGCATCCTGACTGTCTACGCTTAACACTGGCTGTTACCAGACAATGTCCAAGACTCGCTAATGGTGGTTTGCTAAACCTTACCATGTGGGAGTTCCACCCACCAAACCGTTCGCCCTTTCAGGGCGCACTTAACCCTTCACCGATCCAATCATAACTCCTTTAACGAAGAATTTCTGAAGTTTAGGATAGATTACCATCATCGGCAGGGCAGCAACTACAATAACACAATACTTTGTAAGATCTGCACTTTTTGCCAACTCCATCAAAGTAGCTATATCTTCAGGTGATAAATTGCCTGAATCCAATAGAGATTCCTCAATAAACTTACTTTGTAACAAAATTTCACGTAAGAAAAGTTGTAACGGATACTTATTTCTGTCATCCAGATAAATCATGGCATTAAAATAACTATTCCAATGACCAACGCCATAATACAATACCATAACTGCCATTAATGCTTTAGACAGGGGCAACACTATTTTGGAAAATGTCTTGACATCACTACAACCATCAATCTGGGCAGCCTCTGTAATTTCGTAAGGTATTGAATTTGCAAAAAATGTTCTTGCTACAATTAAATTATATACTGACACAGCACCATCAATAAGCATAAACATTCTGGTATTTACTAAACCAAAAGATTTGATATTTAAATAGCTTGGAATTAGGCCGCCACTAACGTACATTGTAACCATAAAAAAAATCATAATTTGATTCTTACCTATCACATCTCTACGAGATAAAGCATAAGCGCATGGCAATGTAACGGCCAGATTAATCAACGTTCCCACTACTGTATAAAAAATTGTATTACCATACCCTACCCAAATTTCACTATTTAAAAAAACATACTTATATCCTCGAGTCGTAAAACCTACTGGAAATAACACCAATTCTCCAGCCTTTACTGCATCGGCATCACTAAAGGAAGCGCTGACAATATAAATGAGTGGATACAACACTATTACCAATACCAATGTCAACAAGATTGTTACGATAAACTGAAAGAACCTGTCGCCATTCAGAAAATGCTTGACTCTCTTTAATATTTTCATTTCATCTTCCTCCTAAAACAACCCTGATTCAGTTACTTTTTTAGATAAATGATTTGCAGTTACCAAAATAATACAATTAATTATCGTATTGAATAAACCTACTGCTGCAGAGAATGAAAAATCTGCCTGTTCCAACCCCACTTTATAAACATATGTAGATATAATTTCAGAAGCAGCTAAGTTAGGATCTGTCTGCAACAGATATGCTTTTTCATAACCCACACCCAACAATGAACCACACTGAAGTATCAGCATAATGACAATGGTCGGTTTGATTTCCGGCAAATTAATATGCCAAATTTTTTGCAAGCGAGTTGCACCATCTACCTCAGCTGCCTCTAGTAAAGCTTTATCCACTCCCGACAAAGCAGCATAATAAATAATTGAATTCCATCCCATTCCTTGCCATATGCCACTTATAACATATACCCACTTAAACATTTGAGGTTCCTGCAAAAAGAACACTGCATCAAACCCTAATGTAACTAATAATTTGTTAATGAATCCATTCGTAGGACTTAAATATAAAAACAACATACCACACATTACTACCGTAGAAATAAAATGAGGTGCATAAGATACTGTCTGAACAAAACTTCGAAATTTAGCATTCTTTGCTTCATTCAACAATAATGCCAAAATAATGGGTATAGGAAATCCAAGAATCAATGACATCAAACTCAATGTCAATGTATTCTTCATAATAATTGGAAACCAATAAGAATTAAACAATCGTTCAAAGTGTACGAAACCTACCCATTCACTTGCAAATACACCTTTACGAATACTGAAATCCTTAAAAGCAATTAAAATACCATACATCGGCTTATAAGCAAAAAGTACTATGTAAAGTATTGCTGGGAGCATAAATACATAAAGCTGCCAACGTCTACGTATACATTTTAACTTTTGATTCATTGTTGTTCCTACTTTTTTCATTGTTTGTAAGAC
>JAZUCP010000178.1:0-7318 GCA_045639165.1 Acetatifactor sp.
CTCCCAGATCGTCTACCCAGTAAATCTTAGCAAGGGTTTCATCCAGGGGCAGACCTACTGCTGCACCTGCAGGCGATACATGCTTGAAAGAGGTTGCTGCGGGAAGGCCTGTTGCCTCCTTTAATTCTTTTACCAACTGCCAGCCATTGAAAGCATCCAGGAAGTTAATATATCCGGGCTTGCCGTTAAGCACTGTTACAGGCAGTTCACTGCCGTCTTCCATATAGATTCTGGAAGGCTTCTGATTGGGGTTACATCCGTATTTTAAAGCTAATTCGTTCATATTATTTTAAACTCTCCTCTTTTCTTATCTACTCTTTGACAGCAGCCAGTACAATAATTCTTCCTGCATCGCATAATCCCAGGCATTGTGTGCTACATTATCCAACAGTGTCATTTTGACCTCATTTTTATTGGTTCCTACTGTTCTGATCTTGTGAATCATATTGATGGTCTCTGAAGGATATACCACCTCATCTTCGGTGCCATGGAATGCCCAGATCGGCATATCCAAGGAACCTGCATGCCACACCATTCCGCCTCCGCAGACCGGTGCAATGGCTGCAAACATCTGTGGATAGCGCATAGAAGTATACCAGGTTCCGAAACCACCCATACTTAAGCCGGTCAGATAGATCCGCTTTTCGTCTGCACGAAAATGCTGAATAACCGCCTGAATAAAGCTGTAAATATTGGGTACCTCTGCTGCCCAGAAGCTCTCCGGACTGCACTGGGGCATTACAAAAATGCAGGGATACTCCTTACCCTTCTGTATTAATTTAGAAAATCCATGGACATCTACCTTGCACAGGTCTTCATAACCATTGCCTCTTTCACCAGCGCCATGCAGCTGAATGATCAAAGGCATATTATCACTGATTGTTTCGGGATAGTATGCCACAAAGGGGAACTGCCACTGCCCTGCCTGAAATTCTTCTCTGATCATATTCTTAATCTCCTATTGACCCGGCTATCCTTATTGGTTTTTATTCACAATCTTGGTTTCGTATTTGCCGGTTTCGATATCAATGTATCTTACAAACAAAGAAACCTTATTTTCTTCGTTCAGACTGTTCCACAGCATGTCTGTGAATTCTTCCATGCAGTCAGGAATATTTACCCACTTAGGTTCACCTTCAAAGCTTGGCAAGGGACTTCCGTCGTGCATATATGTATGAATAAAATGTCCCTCTCCCGCTACCGGCTTATCATAGGTAAAGGTATAACGGTTGCAGCAGGAAGGATCTCCGTTATTGCTCTTTAAGATGGACATTGCATAATCAAACTTACCATCTTCAATATGCATTACACCTGAAATTCTAGGAGTAAAGTTAGGGCCGTCCGGCTCAAACTCTCTGCATCTTAAGGACTGTTCGAAGGTAAGTCCATCCTTCATACCATCATAAATGGTATCTGTCTGATCCCCATTTGTGACAATTGTGTCATTTCCAAGCACTCTTACAGGAGCATAAATGATAAGACTTGGATCTTCCAACTTAGAAGGATCGAAAGCCTCTGTACGGATTCCTTCTCCTTCCACTGAGAAGATTCTGTTACGTGAGTTAGAGCTTCTTCCCATAATAAAGTATGCAGTAACTGCATATTTTCCGTTTGCACTTTTACCGATCACAATACCTCTTCCCGGATATGCGTTTGCGGTTAATTCTTCTTTTAAAGATAACATCTTCATTTACTTTTCCTCCTTGATATCAAACAAGCCGACCTCCCGGACACATACACTCCCTGTGTACATTGCCCAGGCGGTCGGCTCAAATTCATGTTACATTCCCTGTGAGTACCCTCACCACAGCAGTCGCTGCTTTCCGCCAGTCATGTAACTTATTAGTAACTTACTATTGTCATATTACATTCTTTTTTGCAATTTGGCAAGTCTATTTTTACTTAATCAAAATGATAAATATAATTTTCCCAATCGGCAAGATAAACCCCGCCATCTTCATTGCGGATCAGCAGACCATCCTGTACCATTTCCTCTACAAGTCGCTCTGTTTCTTCCACTCCGTATGCAGCTCCCCATTGATAATAAGGCGAATAATTCATATAAGGCTGCTTCTGGTTCGCTTTCTGGAAGGTGGCAAACTGAGAATAAATATACTTCTTACGCAATTCATCAAACACACTGTTTCTGGGCATTTCCAGACCGTTTTCATTACAGAATTCCTGGATCATTTCAAACTGAGCCTTGGCTTCAATCTGCCCCCAAACACCAATCACACTATTGTATGGCTTGATAGGATCCGAGATCTCCTTTAATCTCTGTTGGATTTTTTCTTGATCTGCTCCCTTCTCATAATCTTTCTGTAACGTATCAAACGCAATCCTAAACTCTGCAAAATCATGAATCTGATGTAGATGGGGCATCATCAGTCTAAGCACATCATTTAAGGCTATGGGTAATGGCAGGGTATTGCTTTCTATCCCCTGATCTATCATTTCCTGCAACACCGGAATATACTGATTACATCTGTCCAAAATGTTCTGTGCCTGATATTCCTCACTTTTTAATATGTAATTTTCATCTCCCCACCAGTACTGACTCCAGTCGTGTCCGGAACGGGCATCCTGAATAATACTTAAGATCTGAGCGAAATCCTGTGCATATTCCTCTCCTACTGCAGCGACCGAGATCTGCTCATACAGCAGTTCTGACTCAATATCCGGATTGATCAGCATCTGTCCCGCACAATATAGGGAAAATACATTCAGCACATGATACGAATCCATTTCACTCCAATAGGCAGGTTTCATAATCCCATCGTAATTTCTGGCAATATGATACACGGCACGGATATTGTCCATATTGAAGTTCATCTGAGCCATCTGATCAATCTCCATCTCACAGGTATTCCATGCCCATGTTCCCAGACGGCATCCCAGTTCACTGACAAGACTTCTGAAAGAATTATAATCACTTTGATTATCGTGATGACCTGACTCATACAAGGTAACATCCGTTCCCACATATTCCACCAGAATATTTTTATCAAAGGCATCCACCCAGCAGCTTACTCCAAAATCAATATCCGGATTCACTGCATGGAATTTGTCTTTGAGCATTTTCGCAAAATATCCCACACTTTCCGCAGCCATCAAATTGCCCGGATCATAATAATGTGCAATTACTCTGTCACAACAGTCAGCTAATTCTGCATAAATGGAATAATATTTCTCGCAGGTTGCAATCACCTCCGGATTCAAATGCTGATATGAATACTCGTCAAAGTCAAAGGATACGGTATCATCCGTCCAGCTATATCCTTCAAATTCAGCTCCCCATACCCAAAGGGTAAATTTCATATCCAGAGAGTGTGCTGCATCTGCAAGAATCCGTATTTTCTCATGTACTACTTCATAACTGTCCACACCGGCCCAGGCAGAACACATATCCGTTACCTGCACTCCGGTAAAACCGCAGTATTTCAGCATTTTTACATATTCATACAATTGTTCTTCCGAAAAATATAAAACGTTATTTTTAACTGAGGTATCTTCATTTAGGTACACACCTCTCGGATTATTTATATTCCACAATACAACAATGGCTTCTCTTTCTTCAATCCAGGGAATATAGGGTGCCACATTTACAGGCAGGTTTATTTCACTGGTTACACTGCTGATGCAGGCTTCCTTTGTACCGGCATTCATCCATCCCAGATACGTGTCTACAAAAAGATATACATTATCCAATAATGTGTCCGGATCTCCTGCCGTAATAAAGACCTGTCCGTCAATAATATCTATCTGCTTATATCCTTTTCCCAGATCCTTATCCACATTCAGCTTGATTATCGACTTGTCCTTGGCAATAACAGGACTAACCTTTAACATTTCATTACTGGTCTGCTGAATGTAATATTGAAGCTCCTTACAGGCTTTTAACGCAGATGGATCATAAGTACTGATACAATACTCAGAGATGGATTTATCTCCAATAAAGATACCATTTTTTATATCCTTTCCGTTATCTATATACTTTTCACCCTCTTCTAAAAGCACCTTCCCGCTTTTGCTCATAAGATTCTTCTTCAAATAAGCGACCGCTCTGGCAATACACTCATCATTTGAAGAAAGGACATATACTTTATTATTCTGTTTTGTAATCACAAACCCGTTTTCTGTCATATTTTCTACAGAAAACCCCAATTGTGCTGCACTTTCCTCATCGCTTATACAGTTAATTCTTGGTTTCATACAAAAGCATACTGCTGCAATCAACAACACTGCTGTCAGTATTCCGATCCAATATTTTCTCATAAATATATCTAATCCTTCCTCTGTTATCGAATGACCGCATATCCATTTACTGCATCAAAACCTACTGCATCTGCCACCTTTTCCAGAACATTATCGTATATTACCACATTGATTCCGTTTTCTGTCGCACAATAACTATCTTCTCCAACGATCACGTTCTTCACACCCTGGCTGCTTCCCACAAGCAATTCATCCTTTGCCATATCCATGTGATAAAATACATTCTCCCCGGCAGTAGCATGTACAATTTCCTGACTTTGAATGATCCATAAATATGGTGCCTGATAAAATTCACTGCCGATTCCCAATGCTCCGAGTGCCGGCGGAAGATCCGCTCCCTCTCCCTGATACTGACCATTGGTGGTTACGATCACTGTATATTCATTCAGATTCCCCGCCATTTCCAGATACTCTGCCACGTTAGTAATTCCGGTCATCTGTGCGTTCATCATTTCATGCTGCCTTGCCAGAAGATCCCTGTCCCATAATTCATATTTCGGATCGCCATAGTGACTTTCCAGCTCATAATTTTGTTTCAGATATTCTCCCAGATAATTTGTTACCTTCTGTGCACCGTACTCATTGGTATGCATCCAATCCATGAAATCCGTCTGAACATCCATGCCAAGCTCAGCACTGATATCGATCATATTAATAAAGGGAATATTATTTTCTTCCGCGATCTGCTGTGCTCTTTTTATGCGCATCTGCTCGTAGTCCGGTGCGGAATAGGGTGCTATAAAAAAGCAGATATTGATCTGATTTTCCTTTGAAAAATCAATGATCCTCTGAATCCAGTACTCACTGTCTTCCCACAGTGTTTCCAGGGGTTCCCCTGTATAGGGTACAATTTCCAAAATACTGTTTGTCTCAAAATTCGAAGTATATCCCACATAGGGAATGGTATTTTTTTGAAAATCCTGTTTTTTCAATTCTGCATATCGGGTATGAACAATGGGCCATTTTAAAAGATAATCCCATTCCGTTCCTTCTTCCACCATGCTTTTTACTGCATTGTATGCATTTTTAGAAGGTTTCAAAGACAAAGTATTCCGGTATAAATTTCCTGCATCCTGATACCCCTGAAACACAGACCCGTACATTTCAATCATGATCACTTCCGGGCTCTGGGTTTTCAGACTCTCCACCAGGCAATGATAGGTACTTGCCAGATCCTGACCGGAAATTGCCAAATTAAAGCTACTAATACCATACTCATCCCACAGGATTGAATTATTCACTGCACAGTAACAATGACTGCTGCCTAAAAATACCACATCCACAATATCTTCTTCCAGCTCATAATAGGAATTCATGGAAGAAGTATAATCCCCTGCTGTATCCTTCCACGATAACACATTGTAAACACAACCCAGCAAAACTACAAAGACAATACCAAAGATAATCGTTCGAAATAAATTTTTAATCCACATAATTTTCTCCTTAGCTGTCTTAGCTAAAACTGAAAATAAATAAATTGTGACGATTCAAACTTGATACCATAGATACCGAAAATCAGCACTCCAAATATCAAACCCAAAATCACCAGCCATTTAAACCAGATACACTGATCACTCAAAAAGTCTGCAATGGTCTGACACTTTGTATAACGAAGCAGATCCACCAAAAACAGTATTATCATCCCTATAATCAAAAGATTCATTTCCAGATGATCCAATCCCAACGTATAAATTTCACCGTTTAAAAGGTTCCATGGGTCCCATTTTGTGAACAGTCTTTTACAATACTGAATGCCATCACTGATCGAATTGGCTCTGAAAAATATCCAAGCCAGATCCACAAGTACAAAGGTAGTTACTACCTGTCCGAGCTTAAAGCTGAAGCTTTCCGTTTT
The DNA here is from genome assembly GCA_045639165.1 of Acetatifactor sp. Classification (GTDB taxonomy): domain Bacteria; phylum Bacillota; class Clostridia; order Lachnospirales; family Lachnospiraceae; genus Acetatifactor. The sequence continues at coordinate 6,131 of JAZUCP010000178.1, forward strand.
GACCTTGCCAATCTCTCGCATTTTCTTACGCAAAGGCAATGTCATTTCTCCAAACACCTGATACAGACCATGGAGCAATCCCCATGCCACAAATGTCCAATTGGCTCCATGCCACAATCCACTGATTCCCATTGTGACCATTACATTACAATATTTACGGATCTTAGAGCATCTGTTACCGCCTAAAGGAATGTAAACATAATCTCTGAACCAGCTGCTCAAAGAGATATGCCATCTTTTCCAGAATTCATTTACCGATCTTGAGAAGTAAGGACATGCAAAATTCTCCATCAACTCGAATCCCATAACCTTAGCTGCTCCCACAGCAATTATGGAGTATCCCATAAAATCACAGTAAATCTGCAGTGCAAATCCCATCGCACCCGTCGCCAGAACTACAGTCCCATGCTGATAAAAGCTATCAAATACAGTGTTGACCAATATTGCCACTCTATCTGCGATTACCATTTTCACAAAAAGTCCCCACACCATCAGCGTAAGTCCCCTTGTAATCCTTTCATAATTCCAAACCTTTATCTTATCCACTTCACGAACCTGCTTTAACAGATTTTCAGATCTCTCAATAGGACCTGCCACTAATTGTGGAAAAAAAGATACAAACAAAGCGTACTTCAAAATATTTTTTTCCGGTTCAATACGTCTTCTGTAAACATCAATGATGTATCCCAATGCCTGGAAAATGTAAAATGAAATTCCCACCGGCAACAACACATCCGCCGGTCTGTCTATCAGCACCATTCCAAACTTTGCCAATACACGATTGAGAGTGTCCAGAAAGAAATTAAAGTACTTAAAATAAACCAGTATGGCAAGATTTAATGTTACGCATCCCAGAACTGAAGTTTTTTTCCAAAAAGGATGCCTAAACCAATGCACCATCCACCCAAAAAACCAAGTAGTAACAGTGGATACTAACAATAACAAAACATATTTTGCATTCCAGCACATATAAAAGTAGTAGCTTGCAGCCATCAACCATATGTATCTTATCTTTTTGGGCAAAACAAAATATACTGCCACTACAATCGGAAAAAATATTAAGAAATCAACAGAATTAAATAACATAAAATCCCCACATAATACAACCGGCTCTTTAAACAATCATACACCTGTAGTTTGTCCAAAAAGCCGGCCCACTTTTTAATCATTAAATACTTTTCTTGGTGC
>JAZUCP010000179.1:0-10784 GCA_045639165.1 Acetatifactor sp.
ACATTAGGAATTGCCGGTATTCCGGTACAGGTTTCTGCTTTGGAGTTTCGAGGCAGGGTGGAGTCTGTGGTTTTTTCAGAGGAAGATATGGAATTCTTTGAAATAGCCAGGGCCGCACTGCAGGATGTTTTGCGCGAAAAAGATGTAATGGCACTGGTATATCTGACGGATAAGTACCCTTTACGACAGGAGGCATCCGGGGATTCGGCTGAGGTTATAAAGCTTCGCTCAGGCCAGCAGGTACAAATTCAGAATGTGGTTATGACGCCTGAGCTGGAGGCCTGGGTGCAGGTACGATGTCTGGTGAAGGGGCAGGAATACATTGGCTATATTAACAGACAGAATCTGGCATGCTCGGATGAGCTCTTTCTTGCCTGGGAAGCAGAATATGGAATGAATCCGGCGGCTTTTCAGGTCATGCTTATGACAGAGGGCGATGTGAGCCAGAGCACGGAAGGTGGATCTGCAGAAGGTACAGATATCCCTGAAGGCGGATCGGGAGAAGGCTCAGATGCACCGGAAGGCGGAAGCGGTGAAGGGGAAGCAATACCTGAGCCGGAAAAACCGGTATATGCAGATGTGGAAATGTTTCCCGAAAGCTATCAGGATGCTTTGTATGCATTAAAGGAGCTGTATCCGGACTGGATGTTTGTCAAAATGCCTGTGAATCTGGAATGGGATAAGGTGGTTGAAGAAGAATTAAAAAATGGCAGAAGTCTGGTCTATAGTACCAATCCAACCGCCATGAAGGAAGGATTATATGGTCAGAAATGGTATTATGCATCGAAAGAAACGGTGGAGTATTATTTGGACCCCAGAAGCCGATTGACGGAGAATAAGATTTTCCAGTTTGAGCAACTTACATATAATGAATCCTACCATACAGTGGAAGCCTTGCAGGGTTTTTTGGATAATACCTTTATGAAGGGCATTTTACCCGGCACGGTAATGACCTATGCCACAACCATTACGGCTATTGGAAAAGAGCTGGATATCAGTCCCTTCCATTTGGCCAGTCGTGTTTATCAGGAGCAGGGAACAGGGAATTCCGCTTTGATTTCCGGAAATTATCCGGGGTATGAAGGCTATTATAATTATTACAATATCGGTGCCACCGGCAGCAGTGATGAAGAAGTTATCGTCAATGGGCTGGAGTATGCGAAGAAACAGAATTGGACAAGCCCCTATGATTCTCTTTATTTTGGTGCACAGATTATTGAGGCAAATTATATTGATCGCGGTCAGGATACACTGTATCTTCAGAAATTTGATGTGGATGACAGTGACGGAGAATTGTTCTGGCATCAGTATATGCAGAATATCGGAGCACCGGACAGTGAGGGTGCAAGTATAAAAAAACTTTATGAAAATGCGGTCGCATTAAACAATACCTTTGTATTTAAGATTCCGGTTTATGAAAATATGCCTGCCGAAGCCTGTACAAAGCCGGAGACTTCCAATCGGGTAGTGTTGGATATTCTGGATGGTTATGAGAATCAGCAGGTATATCTGGATGGAGTGCCGGTAACTGCTGTGAAGAAAAACGGTTACTATGTGGCGGAGGCTCCAAGCAGTGATATTAAAACTGCTGTAATGTATCAGTACGATGAAAAAAATATCCCGGTTGGCATGTCTGTCTGGGAATTAACATATGATGGCTCCGGCTATTTGGTTAATGAAATTGAAGGCTTAAAGGATGTGCTAAGCTATCATGGCTTTTCCATCCGTATTACGGGAAGGTCGGGGATCCGATATAAGTCCGGAATTCTGCAGGAAACGAAAAGTATTCTGACAGGAGAAGGCGTTGAGGGATACACATTGAAAGAATATGGTACTTTATTGTTGACTCAAAACCTGCTTGGGAATGGATATCTTACACTTTCTACAGAGAAAGCTGCAACCGGTCTGTCCTATGGTACGGGAGAAAATGGCGAGGAAATTGATAAGGTTCTGGAACGAGTAGATGGAAGAGATCGCTTTGCGTCTGTATTGGTGGGTCTGCCTATCAGTGAATATCAGACGGAATTTGCATTTCGGTCTTATATGATTTTGACAAAAAATGACCGGGAAATTGTACTCTATGGTCCTCAGAATGCAAAAAGTATTTATACTTTAGCAACCCAGATTGCGGGAGCGAATGTGTATCAGGAGGGAAGCAGTGCGAGGTTGTTTTTGGAACAGATCATAGCAGATGCGGACGAATATGCAGCTGCACAGCAGGAGCAGAAACGGTCAGGAAATGAATAATATTAAAGGAAAACCGAGGATGAAGAAGAAAAAAATAATATCAGGGATACTGGTTTGGCTGGCATGTGTATTGACGGCCTGCGGAGATGGGGCTCTGGAATGGGATGCTCTTGTCTGGGAAGAACTGAATTGGGACACTGTGCTTGCGGCACCGCCGGAAGCGGTAAAAGTAGAGGCTGAGGCGGTAGAAGAAAAAGAACCGGATAGATTCAGCGTTTTATTGAATCGATACGGGTCTGCTTCCTTTTCTGATGAAGAATATATGGAGCTTGCACAGATTTATTTGGGAAAAGCTTGCTATAAAGATGCCAGAGATGTACTGGAACTGAATTATAGGCTTAACGGGAATGTTCAGGCTCTTGACATGCTGCAGGATATTACAGTTAATCTGTCGGAGGAAGAAAGTGATATTCAAATAATGGCAGAAAGACTGCAGCAAAATATGGATGCAGAAGAATTGTTTGGCGAGGCATTGGCTATGCTCTATCATAAAGACTGGCAAGCAGCAATGATGCCTAAGATGAAAACCGGTGTGCGAAATTATTATAGGAAGATCAATGAGCAAATATTGAATGTTCAAGTTGGATTTGATGCTTTGGGAGCAGAGAAGACAACGGTATGGAAATTAGACGGTGAAGCAGTTGCAGTGATAGTAGGAACCCCGAACAATTTGCAAGTAATAAAAACTTCCCTGAAGGATGGACAGTATGAGGGGGCATTCGAAAGCTGGAGATTAGAATTTTCAAGCAGCAGTATTTGGAATGAAACCGGTACTTTTGTTGACGGAAAAATCCAGGGAGAATACCAAGCCAGAGTGAGGCTTGGAAAGACACCGGGAGATCTTATGTCCCTGTGGAATCATAAAAATGACTTTGACTTTTTAGAGTATCAGGGAGCATTTGATGAAAACGGGCAGACTCTCGTAAAGCAACCGGAAGGACTGGCTGATGCACAAGGCAGATCCCAGGTTGTATATGCATATGCCAAGGACAGACAAAAGTATTTGACAGTCAGTCAGGATATGATGGCAGCCGGATTCAGTGCCGGCATAATGGGATGCCCGGATTATCCACAATATACAGAATACGAACCGGTGGGAAGTCTGGATGTAGATGAAACAGCCCCGCATTCCAATGGCAGTGCAATCAGTGTTCGCGTACTGGATGGAAAACTTCTGGTTTTTGACGGGAATATGTGGAGAGATTTAGGAGAAGTAGATGACTATATAAAGGCAGATCCTTTGTATGAGGATACCAGACAGCAGGAATCAACCCAGGATCCGGCAGCGGGAGAAGGGGAAGATATCTATGCACATTTGGGCAATGGCAGTTTGAAGAAACCGCTTCAGAATATCTGGGCGGAAGAACCGACTACTCCAACGGCAGCACCAACGGTAAAGCCAACTGCGGCCCCGACGGCAAAGCCAACAGCGGCCCCGACGGCAAAGCCAACGGCAACCCCGACGGCAAAGCCAACGGCGACCCCAACAGCTAAGCCGACAGCGACGCCGATACCAACGCCGGAACCAAGCTCGGAACCTACCCCGACGCCGACACCGGAACCAACGCCGGAGCCAACTCCAGAGCCAAGCTCGGAACCAACGCCGGAACCAACGCCGGAACCAACGCCGGAGCCTACCCCGACGCCGACACCGGAACCTACCCCAGAGCCGACGCCGGAGCCAACCCCGGAACCTACGCCGGAACCTACCCCAACACCGGATGATAATGAAACGGATGTGGAATGGACGCCGGATTGGATGTAGTAAATGCTGGAAAGATTAGGAAAAGTCTGATATAATATACGAAAGAATAGAAAAGTGCGTGAAATGCAGAAAAGAGGCATATATGGAACAATTGGCAATATTCGGTGGGAAACCGGTTCGGGAAAATAGAATTTTTTATGGGAGACAGTGTATTGATCAGGCAGATGTAGATGCAGTGGTTGAGGCACTGAAAAGTGATTTTTTGACTTGTGGTCCCAGAGCAAGTGCATTGGAAGGCAAAATTTGTGAAATTACAGGGGCGAAATATGCAGTGTTGGTTTCCAACGGAACAGCAGCATTGCACCTTGCAGCATTGGCGGCGGGTTTTCAGGAGGGGGATGAGGTAATTGTAAGCTCCATTACCTTTGCGGCTTCCTCAAACTGTGTCCTGTACTGCGGAGCGACACCTGTTTTTGCAGATATTAAGCCGGATACCTATAATATTGATCCGGAATCTGTAAGAAAGCTGATCACACCAAAGACCAAGGGAATTGTGGCAGTGGATTTTACAGGACAGGCAGTAGAATATGATGAACTGAGAAAAATCTGTGACGAGTATCAGTTAGTATTTATTGAAGATGCGGCACATTCCATCGGCACAACTTATAAGGGCAAAGGAATCGGAAGTTTGGCAGATATGACAACCTTTAGCTTCCACCCGGTGAAAACGGTTACAGCAGGAGAAGGTGGTGCCATTACAACCAATGATTATGAAATATATCGTAAATTAATGAGACTCCGTACCCATGGTATTACCAGAGATCAGAGTGAGATGGTAAATCCTACGGATGCATTGTGGTATAATGAACAGGTAGAATTGGGATATAATTATAGAATCACAGATTTTCAGTCAGCTTTGTTAAGCAGTCAGTTGGATAAGCTTCCCATGTTTGCGGCCAGAAGAAAAGAGATCGTAAAAATGTATGATGAAGCATTTGCAGATATGCCGGAGATCAAGCTTCAGAGAGAGATTCCCGAGTCGGATACTGTCCGTCATTTATATATTCTGCGGTTGAATTTGGAATTGCTTACCTGTGACAGAAGACAGTTCTTTGATGCACTGTATGCGGAAAATACATGCCCTCAGGTACATTATCTTCCCGTATACTGGCATTCTTATTATGAGAAGTTAGGATATGAAAAAGGAATCTGCCCGGAGGCGGAAGCATTTTATAATGAAGTTATGAGTATACCTCTGTACCCAATGCTGACGGACAAAGATGTTATGGATGTGATCAAGGCGGTTAAGAAGGTTGTAGCATATTACAGAGCATAATCATATGGATTAAGGAGAACGCGGATGGATAAAATAGCAGTGTTGATTCCTTGCTATAACGAGGAAAAAACGATTGAAAAAGTAGTGACAGATGTGAAGGCTGCACTGCCGGAAGCGGTTGTGTATGTGTATAACAATAATTCTAAGGACAGAACTGCCGAACTGGCTGTGAAAGCAGGTGCAGTCCTTAGAAATGAATATAAGCAGGGCAAGGGGAATGTCATTCGCAGAATGTTTCGTGAGATTGACGCGGAATGTTACCTTATGATTGATGGAGATGATACCTATCCCTTGGATTGTGCCAGAGAATTGGTAGATAAGGTGCTTTATCACAATGCAGATATGGTTGTGGGAGACAGATTATCCTCTACTTATTTTACGGAGAATAAGAGACCCTTCCATAATTTCGGCAATACCCTTATGAGAACTTGTATCAATCATTTATTCCGCACAGAGATTAAGGACATTATGACCGGATACAGAGCTTTTTCCTATGAATTTGTAAAAACTTTCCCTGTTATTTCCGCAGGCTTTGAAATTGAAACAGAAATGACCATTCATGCAGTGAATTACAATATGCAGGTGGATAATGTGATTGTGCAGTATCGTGATCGTCCTGAAGGCAGTGAGTCTAAATTAAATACCTATAAGGATGGTATGAAAGTCATTAAGAAGATGCTGCAGTTGTACAAGAATTATCAACCGCTGAAGTGTTTTGGAATGATTGCGGCAATCTTGCTGGTAGTTGCAGGAGTGCTTTTTATTCCGGTGATGCGCGAATATATACAGACCGGATTGGTGCCCAGATTTCCTACTTTGATCGGATGTGGATTTTTGGCGATTGCAGGTTTGCAGATGTTATCAGCAGGTATTGTTTTGGACAATACGGTTGCAAAGGATCGCCGGGATTTTGAATACCGATTAAATCGTGTGAATGTAGAAAAGAAGACGAAGCTGAAAGGGTGACGGGTGAATTTGAAGGCGAAGCGGGAAAAGATGATATTGGTTTGCTTGATAGCTGCAATATTTGTGGCTGTTTCATTGGTGTGCAGGCCGGTATTTTATCTGAATGATGATGTGACGATGAGAAGCATCCTGTCCGGCACTTACTTGGGAATACCGGATGGACATGCAGTGTATATGAAGTATCCTCTCACCGGTATTTTGAGTATGTTATATAGATTGGCGGAAGTTGTTTCTTGGATGGAGCTGCTTTTTGCAGGATGTCTGATTGGACCGGTGGTAAGCATTGTAACGTTATCATCAAAGCAGGATAAGAACATCTTATGGAAAGTGCTTTGCGGCATTCTTTTTGTGTTACCTTTCTTTTGGTATATGCATTATACAATTATAGCTGCGGTTCTGGCGGGAACGGCAGCTTTTCTGTTAAGCACAGGAAAAAAAGAAATACAAGCTATTGTATACTGGCTTCTGGCATGGATGATTCGCAGTCAGATTGCTTATTTGGTGCTTCCATTTTTATTGGTAGCTGTGTTGTGGAATGAATCGGGCAAGAAGTGGCTGGAAGTAAAAAGTGGATTTTTGCATTTGATCAAAATCGGTGGAATTACACTGACGGTATTTCTAATATGCGGCGGGATCAATCGGCTAGCCTATGCTTCGGATGAATGGCAAAGCTTTTTGGCATACAATGAAGCAAGAACAGAGCTGTTTGACTATACGGATTTTCATTCCACCGATCATTACAGTAAAACCTATGAACAGTATGGAATGACGGAAGATGAGTTTTATGTGCTGAACAGCTATAATACTATACTGGACAATTCTGTGAATGTGCAAACCTTGGAGAATGTGGTGAATCTGGTTCAGCAGCGGATGGAACAGAATCAGGCTGGGGCGTCCAGAATCAAGGACTGCGTAAAGCAATACTATTATGAGATTCGATATAGTAAGAATCTTTATGTGTTGTTATGGCTGCTTTTGTACGGTGTATTGGCTGTGCGGCTGATTCTTGAATGGAATTGGAAGAGATTGATGGTTTTGGTATGTCTTGGAGGAGGTCGCAGTCTGATATGGATTTATCTCATATATCGGGGAAGATTTCCGGAAAGAATCAGCGTGTCATTATATATTATAGAGCTGCTTTTGTTAGCGGGAATGTTAAGTAATGTGTCGAAGAATGATGTGGGGCAGTGGAAATGCGGCGTACAAAAAGTCGCAGATAAATATAGGTGGATATCACCTATAATTGCGGGAATAAAAGGTTTGTTGGTGGCTGTAGTTGCAGGTGTTCTGCTTGTTCAGGTAAAAGATGCTTATGCAAAAGCAGAAGAGAAAGTTCTGATCCAGAAGGAATGGTCTGTTTTAAAAGAATATTGTGAAAAGCAGGAAAAATATCTGTATTTGGTGGATGTCTTTTCTGCTGTTGAGTATGGCGGACTTCAATATGAAAAGGATGGAAGCAATCTGATGCTGGCAGGAGGCTGGATGAGTGCAAGCCCCACTGCATTGATGCGCCTTGCTGACAGACATGCAGTGGATGGTGCGGAAGCTTTATACGAAGATACAAAGACTTTATTTCTGGTTGACCAAACGAGGGATATTGAGGGACTGCAGACATATCTGGTGAATCTATTCGGGGATTGCAGGCTGGAACAGGTGGATGAAATTAAATGTAGTGATGATAAGATATTTGTCATGTATCGCCTGATGCATTAGGGAATTTAAGAATACCTTAAGTTGCAGTCGGCTGAATACTGTGATAAAATAATATATAATGCGTGTTAAAAGGAAAAGTATATGAATCAATATATTGATAGGGATGCGGGGATTTATCTGCGTCTGATGACATATGATGATACGGATTTGATCGTAAAGTGGAGAAATACGGACAGTGTAAGGAAGAACTTTATTTATCAGGCACTTTTTACAAGAGAAAGTCATGAGAACTGGATACGGACCAAGGTGGAAACCGGAGATGTGGTGCAGATGATCATCTGCCAAAATGGTACGGACAAGCCGGTAGGATCGGTTTATGTAAGAGATATAGATTATACTCATCATAAAGCAGAATATGGAATCTTTATTGGAGAAGCGTCCGCTCGTGGGAAGGGATATGGTACGGCGGCAGCCAGACTGATGATACGGTATTGTTTTGAAGAATTAAAGCTTCACCGCTTGTTTTTGCGGGTATATGCGGAGAATATTCAGGCAATACGAAGTTACGAGAAAGCCGGATTTGAAAAAGAAGCATTTTTGCGGGATGATGTGTGTATTGAAGGGCAGTACAGGGACATTGTTCTGATGGGAATATTGAACAGATAGGAAGACGACGAAATGAAAAAAATAAGCTTTGTAATCCCATGTTACCGTTCAGAGCATACGGTGGAGCATGTGGTGACTGAGATTAAGGACACGATGTTAAAACTGAAGGAACAGAAGGGCTATGATCATGAGATTATTTTGATCAATGACTGTTCACCGGATAATACCATGGGAACCATTCGTAGATTATGTGAGCAGGATGCGACGATCAAGGGAATCGGATTTTCCCGCAATTTCGGGCAGCATGCAGCTTTGATGGCAGGACTTCGCCAGGCCCAGGGAGATTATGTAGTATGCCTGGATGATGACGGACAAACCCCGGCGGATGAAGTGGATAAATTATTGACTAAGCTGGAAGAAGGCTATGATGCGGTGTATGCTGCTTATGATCATAAACAGCATTCTGCATTTCGCAACTTGGGAAGTAAAGTAAATGAATTGATGACCAGAGTGATGCTGGACAAACCGGCAGAACTGTATATATCCAGCTATTTTGCTGTAAAACGATTTGTAGTGGATGATATGATCCGTTATGAAAATTCCTATCCCTATGTAATCGGTCTGGTGCTCAGAGCAACCAAGAATATAACGAATGTTTTTGTAAATCACAGAGAACGAGAAGAGGGAAGTTCCGGATATACCATCAAAAAGCTTTTGGGACTTTGGTTTAATGGATTTACTGCTTTTTCAGTGAAACCGCTGCGGATTGCTACTTGTGTAGGCGCACTGAGTGCAGGAGTAGGTTTTTTGTATGGATTTTATACAGTTATCAAGAAGTTTATCAATCCGGATGTGCCCATGGGCTTTAGTTCCATTATGGCTGCCATTGTATTTTTTGGTGGTATGATCATGATTCTGCTGGGGTTGATCGGAGAGTATATTGGACGTATTTATATTAGTATGAACAATTCTCCCCAGTATGTGATCAGAGAACGTTTGAATATTAATATGGGGAATGAGAAAGACTCAGCTTGTGATAAAGTGTAAAACAGATAGAAACGGCAAATTCAGGCAGTAATAAGGAGTTACTGCCTCTTTTGTGTTGAGTGGATGAATAAAAAGAGGCAAAGTGAAAGAGGAAATATGAATGTGAAAGAATTTCTGAAAAAATATGGTATAAAGATCGGTTGGATATTGGTGTCTGTTTATGGGATTGCGTGTATGTATCTCTTTTATATGCAGTCGATCCAGCCTTTGGATTATAATAATAGATATTTTCAGTCGGATTTGCCTTACCATATTAGTATGATCATAGACGATGGCTGGTATTACAGCTTTACGGCTTATGCATATCAGATTTTGTACATCTTGTGTGGAAGAACAACAGTGGGAATTGCAATCCTTCTTACAGTGATGGCTGTCGGAAGTGTGGTTCTGACAGAAAGATTGCTGCAGGTCCTGCTGGGCGAAAAAAGAAGTTTTGCCACCATTGGCAGTGCTCTGGTATTAAATATGATCATGCCCTTTTTCTGGAAGGCGGCAGGAATATATCGCTATGTCAGCTATCAGGCGGGAAATATCTGGCACAATTCCACATATCAGTGTATGAAAGTGTTTGCCTTGGCTGCAATGCTGACCTATTTGAAGTTGGAAAAAGAGTATAAAATACATATTTCGTGGAAACTTTGGATAAAGTTTATGGTTCTTCTGGTTATCTGTACCGGAATCAAACCCAGTTTTCTGACTGTTTTTGCACCGGCACTTGCCTTAAAGCTTTTGTGGGATCTGTTCCACAAAGTGTCATTTAGGCAGATTTTTATTCTGGGATGTGGCGTTTTACCGGCCTGTGGAGTAGTACTTTGGCAGAATGCGGTTTTGTTTGGGGAAGAAACAGGGCAGGGATTTGCTCTAAATCCCTGGTTTACTTTTTCGCTCCATGCGGACAGGCCTAAATTGGCAGTGCTTTGTTCCATTGCCTTTCCGCTGGCAGTAGCTGTGTGTTCTTTGAAAGAAATTTTTAAAGATGAGAAATATTTTTTTGCCTGGCTAATGACAGGAATCGGTTTTCTGGAAGCACTTCTTTTGGCAGAAACCGGCAGCCGTTCCAGAGACGGTAATTTCCTTTGGAGCTATTGTATTGCAATCTTTTATATTTTTGTGATCAGCTTTGTAAAATGGTGGCAGATGGGCAAATTAAAAGTGTGGAGTGCAAGATTGGCATTTGGAGTCTGCGGAGTCGTGTTGGCTTACCAGCTATTCTGTGGAATTGTG
>JAZUCP010000180.1:0-7785 GCA_045639165.1 Acetatifactor sp.
CACGGAAGCATACTTAAATGATCAGAAGGTTGAAAGACCATATCTTACCTATGAGGAGATCACAGCAGGCGGTAAATTGAAATTGATTCTTTCAAAGGATTGTGAATAATTCATTTTGTTATGGATATCCTATCAAAAAAAGAAAAGGAGTTTTCAGATGATTGAACAGGATACCATAAAATTACTGAGAGAATGTGATGCGGGAGTGAAGATGGGCGTGGATTCCATTGATGATGTATTGAACGATATCAAATCAGTAGAGCTGAAAAAATGTCTGAATGAAAGCAAGGAAAAGCATGTAGTGTTGAAGGATGAAATTGAGAAGCTTCTGGATGAATATCATGATGATGGAAAGGAACCCAATGCGATTGCAAAGAGTATGTCATGGGTGAAGACCAATATGAAGCTGGTCATGAATGAATCCGACCATACCATAGCGGATTTGATGACGGATGGCTGCAATATGGGTGTAAAATCACTCCACAAATATTTAAATCAATACAAAAATGCGAATGAAAAAGCAAAGGACATTGCTAAAAGATTGATTAATCTGGAAGAAAAGCTTGCTTTGGATATTCGACAATTCTTATAAGCTAGTGAAACAGGTCATATTAAAAATATGGCCTGTTTTTATGCGAAAATTCTTTACAAGATAAAAAAATAGTGGTAATGTAGTAATGAAAACTACATAGAAAGGTAATGGTTAACTCATGAGAATTGTTTCGGATACAGCTACCTTATATTCCCCGGAAGAAGGAAAAAAAATGGGAGTAACGATTCTTCCGGTGTATGTTGCGGTGAATAATAAAGAATATAAAGATTATGAAGAGCTCAGCAGTGAGGAATTTCTGGAGATGATTGAACAGGGAGGCATCCCTTCTTCTTCCCAACCATCTATCGGTGATATTGTTGAGGTGTTTGAAGAGAGCGATGAGGAAGTGTTGCTTTTATCTGTTGGAGATGGTTTGTCAGGAGCATATCAAAATGCAGTAGGTGCCAAAAACAGTATTGAAAATAATGGGTACATACATGTGATGGACACAAAATCCTTGGCTGGTCCACACCGCTATCTATTAGAAAAAGCCATCAAACTGAGAGAAGAAGGCCTGCAGATGGATAAAATCAAAGAAAAACTGACAGAAAGTATTGAATCGTCTCTGTCCTTTGTAATTCCTTGTGATTTTGATTTTTTGAAAAGAAGCGGCAGATTGACACCCATAGCAGCTAAAATCGGGGGTATCATCAAGATCGTGCCTGTAATGACCCAAACTGTTGATAAAAAAAGAATTGAAACCTTCGCCATAAAAAGATCCTGGAGAAAAGCAGTTGAGGCCATCAGCAATCACCTGAAGGAAATCGGTATCAATGAGGAGTATATCATCAGCATTTGCCACGCGGGAGTTTTGGAGAAGGCGACTGCTACATTACAGCAGATGAAGGAGTATTTTCAAAATGTTCAGTTTGAATTGTTCCAATTATCACCGTCCTTGATCACCCATGGGGGGCCGGGATGCGTAACGATTCAGGTGATTAAAAAGTAAAAGTATAGAGGTTTTCTAAAATGTATATAGAGATATTATTATCCCTGATTATGGGCTATTTGTTGGGATCGATACCTTTTGCTCTTGTGGTAGGAAAGGTGTTTTACAGGAAAGACGTCAGGAATTACGGCAGCAAAAATCTGGGTGGCTGCAATACCGGAAGAGTCTTAGGAAAAAAAGCAGGATTGGCGGTTATGACCCTGGATCTTTTGAAAGCTACAGCGGCAATCTTTCTTGCGTCAGGGTTTGAAAATAAAGAAGTGACAATGGTTATTGCAGGCCTTGCTGCGGGACTGGGGCATTGCTACCCATTATTTGCAGGATTTAAGGGTGGAAAGGCAGTGGCTGCATTGTATGGATTTTTGTTTGGCATGGGAGTATTCACAGAATACAGCTTGTGGATGTTTTTCCTGCCGCTGATTGTATTTTTAGTTGTTTTATATTTATCAAAAATTGTTTCTCTGTCCAGTATTCTCGGAGCATTGAGCAGCAGTGTGTATATTATTCTCAGTACGGATTTTAAATTGTTATGGATCGTTTCGTTGATACTGACCGGAATCGTTATCGTGAGACATAAGGCTAATATAATGAGGATGATACATAGGGAAGAAAATAAGATTAAATGGATGTAGATAAAAAACCGGACTACTTTTGTAATCCGGTTTTTCTCTAAATAATCATTACTCACGATCATCCAATTCTACATATTCATGATCTTCCCCAACAGGCTTATACGCGGGACGAATGATCTTTCCATTATTTGCCAGTTCTTCCAGTCGGTGAGCACTCCATCCGGCGATACGGGCGATGGCGAAGATCGGTGTATAGAGCTCCATGGGGAGTCCCAGCATTTTGTAAACAAAGCCGGAATAGAAGTCCACATTGATACTTACACCTTTATAAATCTTGCGTACCTCGGAGATTACTTGAGGTGCCAGACGTTCTACCAAGGAGTAGAGAGCAAATTCTTTTTCCAATCCCTTTTCAACAGAAAGTTGTTCCACGAAGCTCTTAAATACTTCCGCTCTTGGGTCGGATGTGGAATAAACTGCATGACCTACACCATAGATCAGACCAGCGTGGTCAAAAGCATCCTTGTTCAAAAGTCTCTTCAAATAGTCTGCAACTTCGGCTTCATCCGTCCAGTCGGATACATGTTCTTTCATATCCTCAAACATTTTAACAACTTTAATATTGGCGCCACCATGGCGGGGACCCTTCAAGGAGCCAATCGCAGCAGCGATGGTAGAGTATGTATCGGTCATGGAAGAAGTAACAACATGGGTTGTAAAGGAAGAGTTGTTACCGCCGCCGTGTTCTGCATGAAGAATCAAGGCGATATCCAGTATTTTTGCTTCCAATGGAGTAAAGATTCCGTCCGGCCTTAATAGATGGAGAATATTCTCTGCTGTGGAGTATTCAGCCTTGGGCTGATGGATGAATAAGCTGTTGCCATCATGATAATGACTATATGCCTGATAACCGTAAATTGCAAGCATGGGGAACATGCTAATGAGCTGCAGGCATTGTCTGAGTACATTGGGGATGGTGGTATCATCCGCTCTGTCATCGTAGGAATAAAGGGTCAATACACTTCTGGCCAAAGTGTTCATCATATCCCGGCTAGGTGCCTTCATAATAATGTCACGTACAAAGCTGGTGGGAAGAGAACGATAATGAGCCAGCAATTTAATAAATTCATCCAGTTCTTCTTTATTGGGAAGTTTGTCAAAGAGCAAAAGATAAGTTGCTTCTTCATAACCGAAGCAATGATCTTCCGGAAGTCCTTTGACAAGATCTTTTACGTTATAGCCTCTGTAAAACAGATCGCCGGGAAGGGGGATCTGTACACCGTCAACGATCTTGTTGGCACGAACGTCTGAAATGGTGGTAAGTCCGGCCAAAACGCCTCGGCCGTTTAAATCTCGAAGACCACGCTTGACGTCATATCTGGTATATAATTCCTGCTCGATTATGCCGGCTTCTTCCGTCATCCTGGCAAGATGCAAAATTTCTGGTGTAATTTCTGTAAAGTTAACGTTATCCATGCGTGTTGTCCTCCTTGTTGAAAAAATATATTCTATGATAGCATAATTTACCATAATTAAGCAAGAATTTTTAGTGAAAATTTATAAAAGTTTCATTATATAAGTGGGACAATTAAGTTGTGGATTTTTCTGTTAGGATGAAGTATAATAATGATATTAGTTGAAATGAGGTAAAAACTATGGAAGTAAAAGATATGTTAAAAAAAGTAGATCATACAAAGCTACAGGCTTTTTGTACATGGGAAGAGATCGTAGCTTTATGTGAAGAGGCCATTGAGTATGGGACTGCTTCCGTTTGTATTCCTCCAACTTATGTGGAGAGAGTGCATGAAAAATACGGTGAACGCATTAATATCTGTACCGTTATCGGATTCCCACTGGGATATCAGGTGACTGCGGCAAAGGTTGCAGAGGCACAGGAGGCCATTCGCCAGGGTTGCGGAGAGATTGATATGGTAATCAATATTTCCGATGTGAAAAACGGTCTTTTTGAAAAGGTGGAAGAAGAGATTCGTACCATTAAAAAAGCATGTGGGGATCATATTTTGAAGGTGATCATCGAGACCTGCTATCTGACAGAAGAAGAAAAGATAGCCATGTGCAAGGCGGTGACCAATGCAGGAGCAGATTATATTAAGACATCTACCGGTTTTGGTACAGGCGGAGCTACGGTGGAAGATGTGAAGCTTTTCAAAGAGCATATCGGACCGGAGGTTAAGATCAAAGCTGCCGGCGGAGTATCTTCTTTGGAGGATTTGGAAACATTTATTACATTGGGATGTGATCGAATCGGTACCTCCAGAGCCATAGGACTTTGCAAGGGACAGATAACAAAAGGATATTAATGAAAAGAGGACAGATAAGTATGGAGAATTTAGTCATTCAGGGACGTTTAAAAGCATTGCGTGAGGTAATGCAGGCCGCAGGAATTCAGTATTATATGATGCCCACTGCGGATTTTCACAATTCCGAATATGTAAATGAATATTTTACGGTGAGAGAGTATTTCTGCGGATTTACAGGCTCTAACGGAACATTGGTTGTTTCTCAGACTGAAGCAGGTCTTTGGACTGATGGCCGCTATTTTATTCAGGCGGCAAATGAATTGGAAGGTACCACTGTAGATCTTTATAAGATGGGCAATGAAGGTGTTCCCACGATTGAAGAGTTCCTCGTGAGCAAGATGAATCAGGGAGAAACCCTGGGCTTTGACGGCAGGGTGGTATCCACCGGTATGGGTACCAATCTGGAAAAGAAGCTTGCAGATAAGCAGATCAAATTTGTGTATGATACCGATCTGGCTGATCAGGTGTGGACGGAGAGACCGGCTCTTCCCGCAGGAAAAGTAACTGTTCTTGCAGAAGAGATTGCAGGAGAAAGCTTTGAATCAAAGGTAGAAAAAGTCAGAGACAAGGTGAAAAAAGAAGGTGCGGAAAGCTTCCTTTTAAGCAAACTGGATGATCTGATGTGGCTGTACAATATCAGAGGTTGTGACGTGGCTTGCAATCCGGTTGCTTTGTCCTATAGTTATATCACTGAGGAGGAAGCGGTTCTGTTTATTCAGAAGAAGGCTTTGACAGAGGATGTGTTAGAATACTTTGCAGAGAAAAAGGTGATTGTGAAAGATTATAGCGAGATTGTTCCCTTCCTTCAGACTCTGGAAGGCGGCAAAAAGGTTCTGGTTGACAGAAGATATTGCAGCTATGCTTTGTATAAAACTTTGGCAGAAAAACAGGAGATCATTGTTAGTAAGAATCCTACCGAATTGTTAAAGGCCATTAAGAATCCGGTAGAGCTTGCTAATATGAAGAATGTGATCTTAAAGGATAGTGCGGCAGTGACCCGTTTTATTTACTGGTTAAAGAAGAACATCGGCAAGATTGAAATCACTGAGATCACAGCAGCTGATAAGCTGGAGGAATACAGAAGAGAGATTCCGGAATTTCTGGATCTTTCCTTCCCAACTATCTCCGCATATAAGGCCAATGCAGCTATGATGCATTATGATCCGACGCCGGAAAATCACGCAGTACTGGCTCCGGAAGGCATGTTGCTTGTTGACTCGGGTGGTCAGTATATGGGAGGTACCACAGATATTACAAGAACCATTGTATTGGGACCGATTTCCGACGAAATCAAAAAGCATTATACCTTGACAGCAGCAGGTATGCTTCAGTTAAGTAATGCGAGATGGCTGTATGGATGTACCGGAAGAAATCTGGACATTTTTGCGAGACAGCCATTGTGGGATATTGATATTGATTACCAGTGCGGTACCGGACATGGTGTGGGATATATCCTGAATGTCCATGAAGGCCCCCAGAATCTTCGCTGGAAATATATTGACACTATTATCGAGACACCTTTGGAAGCGGGTATGGATATTACCAATGAGCCCGGTGTATATGTGGCCGGAAGTCACGGAATCCGTATTGAAAATATGTTAGTTGTGAAGAACAGCACCAAGAACGAATATGGTCAGTTCATGGAATTTGAGACCTATACCTATGCACCGATTGATTTAGATGCCATCGATGTGAAGTATTTGAACGATACCCAGCGTAAGTACCTGAATGAATATCATAAGGCAGTTTATGAAAAGGTAGCACCTCTTCTTCCCGAAGAAGAAAGAGAATGGCTCAAAGATGCGACTCGTGAAATTTAAGGAACGAAAGCCAGACTTAAAATCATAAGATCACTAATAAATTGGAGGAAAATATGAATATGAATTTGAACAAATTTGATCCCACATTATATGCGGACCCTTTATTTGGTGTTGGTAGTGCTACCTCAGCAGGTCCTACACTTCCGGCAGGCTCTATCCATCCCAGTCCGGAAACACTGGATAATGACTGCGGTGGTTATTATCGTGAGCAGCCCATCGTAGGCTTTGGACATGCCTATATTTCCGGTTCCGGAGGAACCAAATGTTATGGTAATTATCTGCTTTCCCCTATGGTGGATGGTGTAGAGATTGACAGAGAAAAAAGAGCATCCTTTGCAGTGGAAGCCACAGAAATTGCGAAATGTTATGAATATACTGTTACCCTTGAAAATGGTATCAAGGAAAAGATGACACCGGCACATAATGCAGCCATTCACACCATTGAATATCCTGCAGGAAAAGAAGCTTCCTTCCTCATCGATGTAGCTCACAAGCTGGATATTGATGCAAGTATGAAGAAGGGCTACATAACCGTAGATCCTGCAAAGAAAATGATCTACGGCGGCGGTCTGCATTTCGGTAACTGGAGCAGAATCGACTGGGATATGTTCTTTGCTCTGGAATTTGATGCGGATTTTGTAGAAATCGGTACCATGGAAGGGGAAGAATTGATTCCTCTTACTGACGGCAATGTATATACCGTAGAGATCAATGAAGAAAAGCGTCTGGGCGCATATGTAAAATTCGGTGTCTCTCCGGAAGGCGGTAAAACCGTAAAGGTAAAAGTGGCCATCTCCTTCGATAATGCGGACAAAGCTAAAGAATTTTTAGCAGAACAGATTCCTGCATTTGATTATGATGCAGTAAGGGAAGCGGCAAGAGATAAGTGGAGAGAAGTTATGGGAGTGATCGAATTAAACACTTCCGATGAAGCTCTTCTGAGACGCTTCTATACAGCAATGTATCATATGAATATTCAGCCCAGAGATCGTATCAGCGATCATGGTTTTTGGGATGATTTCCACACCTTATGGGATAGCTGGAAGACTGTATTCCCTATGTATTGTCTCCTTTATCCGGACAAAATGGGTGATATTGTGGATTCCTTTATCGAGCGTGCGAAGAAGAATGAAGCAGAAGGTTCCGGCATCGTTGTAGGTGATGAGTTCCTTGCAGCCAAAGAGTTTGCAGCAGGTCAGGGCGGAAACGATATTGAAAATGCCATTGTGGATGCTTATTTAAAGGGTATTCAGTTGAAAAAATACACCTGGAAGGACGCCTACGATGTGGTTATTAGAAGCTCAGAAGAGATGCGTTCTCCGGAATATATTGAAAAGGGTTATGTTTCTGAAGTAAAGACCACCGTAAGCGGTGTGCCTTATACCTGGAGATTTAAGCCCGCTGCCGCAACCATGGGCTTTGCATTAAATGATAAGGCGATTGCAACCATGGCAAAGGAAATGGGACAGGAAGCAGATTATGAAAAATACGAAAAGCGTTCTAAAAACTGGCGCAATTGCTGGAATATGGA
>JAZUCP010000181.1:0-3273 GCA_045639165.1 Acetatifactor sp.
CCCTGGGTTCGGGACCCGGAATTTACCATTGTAGAAAGTGCCCGGGCGGAAGCAACCGGTTACTCCTTCCCCAGCGGTCATACCCAGAGCAGTATCGGTGTATTTGGCAGTATTGCCCGTATTACAAAGAATAAATTGCTTCGTGGCTTATGCATCGCGGCTTGTATCCTAGTGCCATTGTCCCGTTTGTACTTAGGTGTTCATACCCCGGCAGATGTAATCGTATCCACTGTTGTTGCAATCATTCTGATCTTTGTGCTATATCCGGTTATTAACAAGATTTATGATTCACCGAAAGGAATGCGTCTGTTCTTGCTTGCTATGACCATTCTTTCCGGACTGTTCTTGATCTATGTATTGGTGTATCCCTTCCCTGCGGATATTGATCCACACAATCTGGAAAGCGGAATCAAAAATGCATATAAAATCCTTGGATGCATCTTGGGACTTTGGGTTTCCTATGAAATCGACCAAAAATACATTCATTTTGAAACCTCCGGCGTTTGGTGGTCTCAGATTCTGAAGCTGGTACTTGGTCTCATTCCCCTTCTCGGAATCAAAGCCCTGTTAAAATCACCTTTATACGCATTGTTTGATGGAAACTATATTGCAGATTGTGTTCGATATTTCCTGATGGTACTGTTTGCCGGAGGTATCTGGCCACTGACCTTCTCCTTCTGGAAGAAGCTGGGCAAGCCACAAAATTAAAAACTTTCAAAAGAAAAAGATGTCAGATGGATTTACCTGACATCTTTTTCTCTCTATTTTAACAGCTTCTTCTACTGCCCGTTATCATCATGTCGATAATTTCCTTATCAGTCAAAGCCATGCCCTGACGTGCCAGGCGGCCTACATTCTGAATGGTATTCTCCACACCTTTTGTAACGATACCGTCACCGCCGTAGAACTGGCTGCCATGAAAATACATCTGCATTCCCAAAAGTCCTGCTTCCACTGCGGATGCAATCTTTGCCGCACAACTGGACTTGGCTCCATCACAGATCACACCGGAGTTAATGGCTACCGCATTGACGATAGTGTGCTCTATTTCTTTTTTCCTGCCGCCCATTAAGTACGCAATTCCTGCTGCCGCTCCGCAGCCTGCACTGATAGCTCCGCAATATGCGGAAAGTCTTCCGATTCCTGTTTTTAAGTGGATGGTGATCAGATTGGCCAGTACTAAAGCCCGATACAAGGTTTCTTCGGAGACCTGAAGCTCTTCTGCATACACAATAACCGGAACGGATGTGGTAATCCCCTGATTGCCGCTGCCGGAATTGATCACTACGGGAAGATTACAGCCATTCATTCTGGCGTCCGATCCTGCTGCTGCCATGGCCTTTGCCCGGTTGGAAACCGTATTCCCATAGGAATCCATGAGAATCTGACCGATTCTAGCCCCAAAAGCTCCGTTCATTCCCGCTTCTGCGATGGTCATATTGTAGGTGATCTGCCTGCTGATGGTCTCCTTTACATCCTCCAGATCCACCACCTCTGCAAACGCCACAATATCTCCCACATTCAAAAGACTTCTGTCCGTAGCATGATTTTCCTTGCTTTCCACATAGGGCTTGTCCACTTCCACCATTCCGTTTTTCTCGATATAGATCACATTGGTGTGATATCCGGCAATTCTGCATTTTGCAGTGGATGTGGCACCCTCTAAGGCAATCTGAATATCGAAGATATAATCTGAATCAGACTCTGATACCTTCACCTGGGTCTGAGCAAGAAATTCCCGGATTTGCTCCACCTGTTCCTGGGTTACTTCAGCTATCACCTCTAGCTCCTTTGCCGGATCCCCCGCCACTATCCCTGCTGCCGCAGCGGCTTCCATCCCCCGCATACCATTGGTATTAGGTACTACTACGCTCTTTACATTTTTTATAATATTTCCACTGACTTTTATCTCTGTTTTAATAGGTAGCTCTCCCAATCGATCTCTTGCAATGGCTGCCGCATAAGCCACCGCAATGGGTTCCGTACAGCCCATGGCTGGAACCAGCTCTTCCTTTAATATGGCAATATATTCATCATAACAATTCATATGTAATTCAACCTCTCATCAAGTACTTCAAATATCATACCACAAATTTCATGATTTTCCTAGAATTGTGCAAGATTTATTTGCCTCCGGCCGCAAACAAGTATATACTATAGATATCGATTGAAAGAAAGAGGTGCACCTATGGCCAAAGAATTACCAAAAAGAAGTGAGGTAAAGGAAGCCTTTACCTGGAATCTGCAGGATATGTATCCCACTCTTGATGCATGGGAAGCAGATGTAAAAAAAGCACAGGGGCTGGCAAAGGAGCTGGCAGCAATGGAAGGACAGGTTACTGCCAGTGCAAGCAATCTGTTCACCTGCCTTGAAAAGAATGCACAACTGATGCAGATCCTTTCCTTAGCTTCCAATTATACCAGCCGTTTAAGTGATCAGGATACCAAAAACACAGAAAATCAAGCTTTAAATATGCGTATCGGCGTAATCATCTCCGATATTGTCAGCGATCTGTCCTTTATGGAACCGGAGATCATTGCTATCAGTCCTGAGGTTCTGGAAAGCTATTACAAGGAACTGCCTGCACTTGAATTTTACAGAAAGTACATCAATGAAAGCCTTCGTATGAAGCCCCATCGCCTCAGTGCGGAAATGGAAAAGCTGATTGCCATGACTTCCGAAATGGGACGTACACCGGCTGCCACCTTCTCCATTTTTAATAACTCCGACCTGGCCTTTCCTGAAATGCAGGATGAAAACGGGGATACCATCAGAATTACCCACGGACGTTTCATTGGTTTGTTGCAATCACCCAACCGTGATATCCGAAAAGAGGCTTTCGAAAAGCTGTATCACACCTATGAACAGTATAAAAACACTCTTGCCAGTCTTTACAGCGGGCAGGTGAAAAAGCAGATTTTCAACGCAAAGGTAAGAAATTATAACTCTACTTTGGAAGCAGCTGTAGATGCCAACAATGTATCTCCTAAAGTGTATGAAAATCTGATAACCACAGTCAATAACAACCTTGATAAGCTCCATCGCAATATGGCTCTGCGCAAAAAGCACTTAGGGTTGGATGAACTTCACATGTATGATGTTCACACATCCATATTCCCGGACTTCGCCAAAAAGGTATCTTATGAAGAAGCAAAGGAAACCGTATTAAAAGCCCTTGCTCCCTTAGGCCAGGATTACGTAAATACTGTGGCGGAAGGATTTAACAATCGTTGGATCGATGTATATGAAAATCAAGGTAAAAGAAGCGGTGC
>JAZUCP010000182.1:0-5296 GCA_045639165.1 Acetatifactor sp.
GCAGGCATTCCGGGAACCATAGGTGGGGGCATTGTTATGAATGCAGGAGCCTATGGCGGTGAGCTAAAACATGTGGTGTCCTCTGTAACATTGCTGGATGAAACCGGCAAACTGGTGGAGGTTTCTTGCGAAAACATGGAATTCGGATATCGTACCAGTATTGTAAAGAAGCGTCCGCTGATCGTGGTGGAAGTTACCTTGCAGCTGCAGCCGGGGGATAAAGCAGAAATTAAGGAGCGCATGGATGATCTGGCCTTTCGCAGAAGGGATAAGCAGCCATTGGAGTATCCCAGCGCAGGCAGTACCTTTAAGCGCCCGGAAGGGTATTTTGCAGGGGAATTGATCATGAAGGCAGGTCTGAGAGGATATCGTGTAGGCGGCGCCCAGGTATCGGAGAAGCACTGCGGCTTTGTGATCAATGCAGGTGATGCTACAGCCAAGGATGTGCTGGAGCTGATGGAGCATGTAAAGAAGACGGTGAAGGATACCTTTGGGGTGGAGCTGGAGCCGGAAGTGATTGTTATCAAATAAAAGAACAGAAGATTACAGAAACAACAGGGAATAGAGTATGCGATTTATTGTTGTAACCGGAATGAGCGGCGGTGGCAGAAGTACCGCATTAAAGGTGCTGGAGGATGCAGGGTTTTACTGTGTAGACAATCTGCCGGTCTCTCTCATTGAAAAGTTTGTAGAATTGCTTTCAGGTCAGGAGCAGGAAATTCATAATGCAGCCTTGGGCTTGGATGTACGTGCCGGCCAGTCCTTTGAGGATGCGGCGGATGTACTGCAGCAGATCAGGGAGAGCGGACATCATCTGGAGATCCTCTTCATGGATGCGGACGAAAATGCTTTAATCAAGCGTTATAAGGAAAGCCGAAGGATTCATCCTCTGGCGCAGGAGGGGCGTATCGAAGATGGTGTCAGAAAAGAAAAGCAGATTTTGACCAAGATCCGCAGCATGGCAGATTATGTGATCGACACCTCCAATCTGTTGACCAGAGAATTAAAACAGGAGTTGGACCGTATTTTTGTGGGAAATGAAGCCTACAACAGTCTTATGGTTACGGTTATGTCCTTTGGCTTCAAGCATGGGATTCCTACGGATGCGGATCTTGTGTTTGACGTGCGTTTTCTGCCAAACCCATTTTATGTGGAGGATTTGAAGCAAAAGACGGGCAATGATAAGGAAGTCCGGGATTATGTAATGAATTGCAGTGAGGCAGGGGAGTTTTTGGCTAAGCTGGAGGATATGATGACCTTTTTGATCCCCAATTATATCAAAGAGGGCAAGAATCGACTGGTAGTAGCCATCGGCTGCACCGGAGGAAAGCATCGCAGCGTAACCCTGGCTAATGCCTTGTATCAAGGCTTGAAAAAGCAAGGAAATTATGGAATTACTCTGCATCACAGAGATGTGGAGCATAGAAGTATATAGGGATGGAATAATTTTGTATTCCGTGAAATGAGCACAGGGAGGAAAGGAATGTCATTCTCTCATGAAGTAAAGTCTGAGCTGGCAAAGCATATGGGTGCCGATAAACACTGCCGAATGGCAGAATTGGCAGCCATGATGAGCTTTTCTGGACAGTATGGTATGGTGGGACCGGACCAATATATGGTAGGTTTTCAGACAGAAAACGAAGAGGTTGTTAGAAAAGGCTTTACATTATTAAAGAAAACATATAATATAGAAGAAGATGGCGCAATCAGTCAGCAGAAAATGCAGGAATTGTATGAGAAGTTCGGGGATTCTGAGAGTGTAACAGACGACGCACTGATCAAAAAAACCTGCTGCAAGAGGGCTTTTTTGCGTGGTGCGTTTTTATGTGTGGGCTCTATGAGTGCACCGGAAAAGGGATATCACTTGGAATTTGTGTGCAGCAGTGAGGAGAAGGCCGGACAGCTACAAGAAATCATTCACAGCTTTGGGATTGAGGCCAAGTCCATACTGCGTAAGAAATACTATGTAGTATACATAAAAGAAAGTGAATCCATTGTAGATCTTCTGAATATTATGGAAGCACATGTGGCTTTGATGAATTTGGAAAATCTGCGGATCTTAAAAGGAATGAGGAATTCCATCAATCGAAGAGTGAATTGCGAAGCGGCAAATATTACCAAGACTGTAAATGCAGCTTCCAGACAGATTGAGGATATCCTGTTCTTGAGGGATCATTACGGTTTTGAAAAACTGCCTGACAATCTCAGACAGATGGCACAGGTACGTCTGGAGTATCCGGAGGCAACGCTGAAGGAACTGGGTGAGTATCTGGACCCGCCGGTTGGGAAGTCGGGAGTAAATCATCGATTGAGATCCTTAAGCGAGATCGCTGAGAAAAACCGTTAGATATAAGGAGGAGGAAATATTATGACAAAAAAGGTGGTTGAAATCAGATTGCAGAACGGCCTGGAAGCAAGACCGGTTGCAATGCTGGTTCAAGTGGCAAGCAGATACGACAGTACCGTGTATCTGGAAACTTGCGGTAAGAAGGTAAATGCCAAGAGTATTATGGGTATGATGAGCCTGGGACTGGATCTGGGAGAAGAGGTTACCGTCATTGCTGACGGAGTGGACGAAGCAGTTGCAGTGGAAAATATTGAAAGATATTTAAACGGTGTAGTTGCTTAATCGTCTTATAGATGCATAGAAAGCAAAATACAAGTGAAAATTTTAACAATAATGTTTGCATTTTGCTTAAAATGTGCTATATTAGAAAATGGCGGCAAACATGTGGCTATAATAAAAACGTAAAGATAAACAGATATGATATTTAGGAGGTAATGAACATGTTAGTTTCAGCAACCGAAATGCTTAAAAAAGCAGTAGCTGGTCATTATGCAGTAGGCCAGTTCAACATTAACAACCTTGAATGGACAAAGGCTATCCTTCTCACCGCACAGGAAAACAATTCTCCTGTTATCTTAGGTGTATCTGAAGGTGCAGGTAAGTATATGGGCGGTTACCATGCAGTAGTTGGTATGGTAAATGGTCTGATCCAGGATCTTAAGATCACTGTTCCTGTAGCAATTCACCTTGTTCACGGCTCATTCGAAGGATGCTACAAATGTATCGAAGCAGGTTTCTCTTCTATTATGTTTGATGGTTCTCACTATCCAATCGAAGAAAACGTTGCTAAGACAACTCAGTTAGTAAACGATGCACACGCTAAGGGAATCTCTATCGAAGCAGAAGTTGGTTCTATCGGTGGTGAAGAAGACGGCGTTATCGGTGCAGGTGAATGTGCAGATCCTAACGAATGTAAGGCAATCGCTGATCTCGGCGTAGACTTCCTTGCAGCAGGTATCGGTAACATCCACGGCAAATATCCTGCAAACTGGGCTGGTTTAAGCTTTGAAACTCTGGCAGCAGTTCAGGAAAAGACCGGAGATCTTCCTTTAGTTCTTCATGGTGGTACAGGTATCCCTGCAGATATGATCAAGAAGGCAATCTCTCTTGGTGTTGCTAAGATCAACGTTAACACTGAATGCCAGCTTGCATTCGCAGCAGCTACCAGAAAATATATTGAAGATGGCAAGGATTTACAGGGTAAGGGATTTGACCCTCGTAAGCTTTTAGCTCCTGGTTTTGAAGCAATCAAGGCTACTGTAAAAGAAAAGATGGAACTCTTCGGATCAGTAGGTCAGGCTTAATTAGTATAATACAGTGTAAAATGAAGACCCGGTCAGCGTTGCTGGCCGGGTTGATTTGAAAGAAAAAAAGGGGGAGTCGTGAGTATGGATCAGAAAATCATTCAAAAACTTTTGGAAAGATTTTGTATTGAGTGGAAAAAAAGAGATCGTTCGGGAATCTATGCCTTGACATCCCGTGAGCTTGCTTACAACTCCAACAAGATCGAAGGAAGTACCCTGACAAAAGAGCAGACGGCTACTTTATTCGATACAGGTATGCTGCCCAGAAGTGATGACTATTATCGTGCCAAGGATATCGAAGAAATGAACGGTCATTTCCTCATGTTCAATTGGATGTTGGAGACTATCGACCAGCCACTGACGCAGGAATTAATCAAGACATTTCATTATGAATTAAAATCCGGTGTATTTGAAGACCGGGCCAATGGATATGCGGTGGGAGACTACAAAAAACGCCCAAATATGATTGGACTGCACGATACAGTATCTCCGAAAGATGTGCCGGAAAAAATGACAGAGTTGCTTGCCTGGTATGAAGAACAGGAAGTGACTTTGGAAGTCCTGGCAGAGTTCCATGCCCGATATGAGGCTATCCACCCATTCCAGGATGGAAACGGTCGGACTGGTCGCATCATTTTATTTAGAGAATGTCTAGTCCATGGTATTATGCCGGTGATTTTAGAAGATGATCATCGTATGGAGTATATTGAAGGGCTGATGATGTACCGCAATACAGAAAATGTGGATACTCTGGTAAGCTTGTTTGTAAAAGAGCAGGAAGTGTACAGAAAAAAAGTGGAGAAGTTTATTCTATAGTATGTAAAAAGTCACCCGGTCAGCGTAAGTTGACCGGGTATTTTTTAAGAAAAAGTTTTATAAACGACTATCTTGCACCAATCTTCAGTATAAGGGCTTCTTGAAGAACCTGTGAAAAGTTAATACCGAGTGCAGTAGCCTCCTCATTCAGCCATTCGGGAATACTAAGGGTTTTCTTGACTGCTCTGGAATTAGTACGTTTTTTATATGCAAGCAAATCAAATTCGACAACGACACAGAATTCATCGGTATCAGTAGTGATTTTATATGGTTCTGAAGGCAAAGGAAGTTCCATTTTTTCCTCTTCGCGACTGGTAATGGCAAGACCTAAAGCATCAACAGCCATTTCGTAAGCTTGTTGCATATCATCGCCTTGAGTCATACATTCAGGAATATCCGGAAATGTAATCCAAAAGCCTCCTTCCTCAGCTTTGTGGAAAATTGCAGGATAAAATAATTTCTTCATGTTTATACCTCCGTGGTCGGCTGGGTTATTTTAAACCGGCCTGTTTAAGTATTGCTTGCTCCATGCCTTTCTTGAGGTCTTTGGAGTGATAAGGAACAATGACAGTTTTACCGGTTTCTGGATTTCTTAATTTTATGTGAGCGCCATTTTGGCTGATTACAATAAATTGGTTTTTCTTTAGGAATTTAATCATTTCCTGTGAAGTCATTGGCATCTTTAGTATATCCTTTCCTTATCTCTAAATACATAATAATACGTAAAAATACGTATGTCAATTAAAAAGTAACTATAAAAGCAAATTAAGGGAATGTTGGTTAAAAAGAACCCCTAAAAAGGGAGGATGCCAAGCGAAATATCCTTTCG
>JAZUCP010000183.1:0-5011 GCA_045639165.1 Acetatifactor sp.
GGCACAGGAGATATGTTTGCTTCTATATTAAGTGCAAATGCTTTGAAGAAAGTTGATTTTAAAACCTCTGTTGAGCAGGCTTCTGATTTTATCTCCGCCTGCATCCGGGACAGCGAATTAGCTCAGACCCCGATCAAGGAAGGGGTGTTGTTTGAACAAAATTTAAGCCGGCTGCTGTAGCCGGCTTTTTTGCTTCTTTTGTGGAATCAACTATTCCACAAACCCAATCTCCATATTCCCTACTGCACAATTCAGTTTCATAGTTTTTTCTGCTCCATTTCCAATTACCATTCCTTCATTGATTCCGGTGTGTTTTTCCCCATCCAGAACAATATTGCCTGCCATACATTGCAATTCGTAATTGTAATCTTTAACATCTCCCACCATTATCAACTGCAGATTGCCTACTGCACAATCAATGGTGATGTTTTCCGCATCCAGGGAATTCATAACAAAATTACCTGCCTCAACAGAAATATCCACATTTTGTGCCTTTAAAGTTTCCACCTGCATGCTTCCGGCCCCTAATTCCATCTCTGCAAGCTCCAATTCCTGACTCTGTGGAATATACAGATTCAAAAAAGTCTTTTCCTTTTCTTCTTTGAGAACGGTATCCCTCACAGCTTTTATGATCAACTGCTCATTTTCCTGGTAAATCTGCACCTTTTTCATATTGTTAAAGGAGCAGTAAAAGTCTTCCTCATCCGTTGGAAGGATCGTCACCTGACAGCCTGCGGTCTGTATGTTTAACCGACTGACTGTCCCCGTACTGATCTTTGTATATTCTGATTTTCCACTGTATGTAATCTGATCTTCCTCAAACCATTCCTCTGTATCGATATCATAGATCCCTTCCGTATCTATATTCCACTCTTTCTCAGCAAGCTGTGCGGAAAAATGGTCCGTAATTTCCTCCACCTTTTCCTTCCCCAGATCTATCCATTCCTGCACATCTGCAAAATCTTCCGGCTGATCCTGATATCGCAACGTAACAACTCTGATTGCACCGATTACAAGTACCGCAAATATAAAAAATAATAATCCCTTTTTCATGAGACCCATATTAGCACTTTTTTTCCTCCTTTTCAACCATATAATCTCTCGGAATCCTGAGTGATTATTCATTTATATCACATTCCGTCGAAATAAGTTTACATAATTATTTTATTTATTAACATAACAAAATTGACCTATAAAGTAAATTTGCAAGTTTTTTTGCAATCCACATACTTATCCACAAAAAGTTATTTCTGTCAGTTTTTATGGCTTTATTTTTATTTTATCCACCAAATCCACATACTTATCCACATGTACACATGTGTCATTTTCCTATTTTTTATTGTCATTTTGATTGCAAACTTGCATGTCACTTGAGCATTTTCGTCATTTTTCAAACATTAGTTTGAATTACATAACTACTTAACTCTCACTTTTTTATGTCTACCTCTCCTCTTATCGGTCCCAAAAAAGCATAAAAAAAGCTGCTGATAAAGGCAAAAAGCCAATATCAACAGCAAAACTCGACAAAAATCACTAGGAGAGACTATAGCCAGGAATCCCAAAAACGCTCAATTTTCTTGGATATATTATTATGATTTACCACTTCAAAATCCTCCCATTCCCTTGGGAAGAACATTCGGTACGAATTTTGAAGAAATCTTTCATCCAGCAGCGCAATCACCCCAATATCTTCCGAAGTGCGGATCACCCGGCCCGCCGCCTGAAGCACCTTGTTCATCCCCGGGAAGCGATAGGAAAAGTCAAAGCCATTCTCCCCTCTGGCATCGAAATATCCCTTCAGGATCTCCCTTTCGTATCCCACCTGAGGCAGTCCGGTTCCCACGATGATGGCACCGATCAGTCGATCTTCCTTCAGATCGATTCCTTCGCTGAAGATTCCTCCCAGCACGCAAAAACCGATCAGATAGCTCTCTTCTTCTATTTCTATATCTATATGAACATTTTCATTCAAATCACATGAAAAATTGCCCTGGAATTTGTTCAGAAAGATTTCTCTCTCCTCTTCCGTCATAAAATCCCCCTGAACCAGGCATTCCATCTCTTCTGTGGCGAAATTTTCTTCAAAAATCTCGTACACCTGCTGTAGAAATTGATACGACGGACAGAAGACCATGTAGTTTCCATGTCGTTTTGTTACGATTTCAAAAATATATTTTGCAATACTATAAAATTCTTCCTCCGAACGTCTTGTATACTTGCTGGTAACATCCTCTGCGATCACCAGCTTGCGTTTCTCCGTATCAAACACAGATTTGGCGTATACCTCATAATCACTTTCCTCTCCCCCCAGCAGCTTTTTATAATACTGTATAGGCAAAAACGTAGCAGAAAACAGGATACTGCTTCTTCCTTTTTGCAGGCATTCCTTCAAATTGGTGGAAGGATCCACACAAAACAGCTTCAACAGAAAGCTTCCGTCGGACATTAGTTGTGTATATTTTACATATTTATCGTCCACACGCTCATAAATATCCAAAAAATGATTCAGATGAAAATACAGATCCAGTATCAGCTCCTTTGCCGGCACCTCCGCCTCCTCATTTTCCTCCAGATATTCTCCTATCAGAGCATGTAATTTCAGGATCTCCAGCACCAGGCCATCTATATTTTCCACGATTCTGCAATCTTCACATTCACGCTTCAATGCCAGAAATTCCTTATTACACTTCTCCAGCTGCTTTGTAATTCTCGCCGCAAAGCCTCTTTTAAACAGTACAGCTGCCGGATATTCCTCTTTCAAGGCAGATTTTAACTGCATAAATTCCTCTTTAATCAGGGATGCACTATACATTTCCCGGCCTCTTTCCAGCAGATTATGGGCCTCATCGATCAAAAAGATATAATCTCCCCCTTCATTTCCTGCAAAAAAGCGCTTCAGGTACACATGGGGATCAAATAAATAATTATAATCTCCGATCACCGCATCTGCGAACAAACTCATATCCAGACCAAACTCAAAAGGACAAATCTGATATTTTGAGGCATATTTTTCGATATTTTCCCGGCAAAAGCTCTCTTCATGGGTGATCATATCAAACATGGCTTCGTTCACTCTGTCAAAATGCCCTTTTGCATAGGGACAGCTGTCCGGATTACATTCCGCCTTTTCCAGAAAACATATCTTATCCTTGGCCGTGAGTATCACACTTTTCAATCGAAGCCCCTGGTCTCTGAGAAGCTGAATGGTATCCTCCGCAACGGTTCTGGTAATGGTCTTGGCGGTCAGATAAAAGATTTGCTCTCCCATGCCTTTTTCCACAGCTTTTATGGCAGGGTATATGGTAGAAATGGTCTTTCCCACCCCCGTAGGAGCCTGCAGAAACAATTTTCTCTTATGATAAATGGTCTGATACACATAGGACACCAGATCCTTTTGCCCCTCTCTGTAGGCAAAAGGAAACACTGCCGCTTTTATGGATGCATTTCGGATCTGCTTCCACTCAAATCGGTAATCCGCCCACTTCAAGTATTCTTCCACCAGCTTTAAAAACCATACTTTTAGTTCAGACATCTCACAGAGTTCCGTAAAATACCGGATCTCTTCCGTATCCATATTGCAATAGGTCATGCGGACAGTCACATGTTCCACATCTTTTTCCCATGCATACATATAGGCATAACACTTGGCCTGAGCCACATGCACGGGAACGGGCCCCTTCATATTGGCAAGCTCCCTGTAGGTGCCCTTGATCTCATCAATGGTAATCTGTCCGTTTTCATCGATCACACCATCGGCTCTTCCTTCCAGGATCAGATCATAATTCTCCGTAGGCCACACATACCTCAGACTGACTTCCGCCTGATACTCCGCTCCCATTCTTCTTTGAATCATGCGATGGATTCTGCCGCCTTCCAGCATGGCATTTTCCGAAGACACCGTATGTCTGTTATCAATATCACCGCTTCGCAATATAAATTCCACAAGACTTCTTACGGAAATACGCTGCTTTTCTTTTTCCCTTCTGATTTCCTCTGCCACACAGATACCATGCCTTTCCATGCATTTGTACAAAACTGCCTAATATGCATATCACCATATTACTCCATCCGCGAACCTGCGTCAAACATTTCCACTGTCTATTGAAATTCTGTCATGTGTGTCCGGAAATGCAAGGGTAGCATATTCCTTTGCAGCTTTTCGTTCCGTCGCTCCTGAATGGCTATGGTCTGACAGAATTTCCGAAATAATTTTTCATAATACAGCTCGTATTCCGACACTCCTGTCGTTTTTATTCGTTCAAAAACCTCCTGATCCGTAACCAGAAACCAATTTTCCAAAGCCTGATGTACACCGATACATCCTCTGACCTCATCTAAAACCATAAAATTTTCCGCCGGGAATCTGTCCGAAAAATGCTCCATCAATTCCGGCAGCACATGATTCCTGGGGGCGGCCATTGCATACATAATGCCATTTGCCAGCTCCTGAAACCGCAAAAATCCTTTTAAATGCTGGGCTTCCCGTCTGGCATTCAAGGCAAGCTTATGAGCAGTCAATACATATTTGTCTGCTAAATGATCAAATAAATGCCCCGGCTTTATTCCGTGACGCAGACCATAAGCAATGGTTTTGTACACTGCCTCCGCCTTCTCCTCCCTATAAGAAGATAGTGCCCAAAACAAAAAATGGGTATCCTCCTCCCCAAACTTACGAAGCAGTGTCCGCACCACCTTGGCGGACTTTTCCCGGTCCGTCTCCACCTCTATATACTCAGCCAGCAAAAGAGGCTCCCACTCCAACAGGATTCGGGTGTCCGGGAGATTATGCCGATTCTCATAGATACTGTATATAGCCGTAAATATGCCCTCAAGCGAGTCCTGACACAAATATACATACATCACTATTCCTCCTTAAAACTGCCCCAGAATCGCCTTCTGGCGGCTCTGAAGGGTATCTGTGGCATGAAACTGTCCCAGATCAAAAAGGGACATCTGCTGATAGCTCATTCCATCACTGCCAAAGCGAATCCGATCCTTGTCGCAGGTCAGA
>JAZUCP010000184.1:0-6678 GCA_045639165.1 Acetatifactor sp.
TTACATGGAGCTGACCATTACCAAGGGCAGAGGCTATGTAAGTGCTGATAAGAACAAACGCGAAGATTTACCCATCGGAGTAATTGCAATTGATTCAATCTATACACCTGTTGAAAGAGTTAATGTTACAGTACAGAATACGCGTGTAGGCCAGGTTACTGATTATGACAAGCTGACTCTTGACGTTCATACCAATGGAACTTTAGTTCCTGATGAAGCTGTAAGCTTGGCAGCAAAAGTACTTAGCGAGCATCTGAATCTCTTTATCAACCTTTCTGAAAATGCTAAGAATGCAGAAGTTATGGTTGAAAAGGAAGATGACGAAAAGGAAAAAGTATTAGAGATGAGTATCGACGAATTAGAGCTTTCTGTTCGTTCTTACAACTGCTTGAAGAGAGCAGGTATCAATACTGTAGAAGAATTAACCAATAAAACTTCAGAAGATATGATGAAAGTTCGTAACTTAGGACGTAAATCTTTGGAAGAAGTATTAGCAAAATTAAAAGAGTTGAATCTTCAGTTGAGTCCCAGCGAAGAATAAAACTCAAACAGCGTCTGACGTAAACCCAATGTGTGGTCAGACGGTGAACTCATAAATGGAACATAATAATGCATTCGGTAAGTAAGACCAAAAGGCGTGGCCGGATGTACCATGAATGGAGAAAGGAATTTATCATGGCAAAGTACAGAAAACTCAGCAGAACATCTTCTCAGAGAAGAGCATTATTAAAGAATCAGGTAACAGCATTAATTTACCACGGCAAGATCGTTACTACCGAAGCTAAGGCTAAGGAAGTTGCTAAGATCGCTGAAGGTATCATTGCATTAGCTATCAAAGAAAAAGATAACTATGAAATGGTTACCGTATCCGCAAAGGTTCCTGTAAAGGACAGCGAAGGCAAGAGAGTAAAAGAAGTTGTTGACGGAAAGAAAGTTACCAAGTTCGAAACTGTAGAAAAGGAAATCAAGAAAGATCTTCCTTCAAGATTACATGCTCGTCGTCAGATGTTAAAGACTTTAGTTCCTGTAGTGAGCGTTCCTACCGAAAATGCTGGTAAGAAGAAAAACACTAAGGAAGTTGATTTAGTAGCTAAGTTATTTGACGAAATCGCTCCTAAGTATGCTGATCGCAAGGGTGGTTACACCAGAATCGTTAAGATCGGTTTACGTAAGGGTGACGCAGCTATGGAAGTTGTACTTGAATTAGTATAATTTCAAGCAAATCAAATTAAAATCAGAGGAATCGGTAAGTTTTTACCGGTTCCTTTCATTTTTGTACAAATAGTTATTGTAATTCTTGCAATGTTCTAGTAAAATGTTGATTGCTGGAAAGTATGTTTTGGAGGTCTGTATGGAAATCATTAAGGCGAAAGATGTGACATTTGAATATGTAAAGCGGGACGAAGAAGGCAATATTGAGGGAAAGACCACCGCTGTAGATAAAGTGTCTCTGGATATTAAGCAGGGAGATTTTATAGCCATTCTAGGGCATAACGGCTCAGGAAAATCCACCCTTGCAAAACATATGAATGCAATTCTTTATCCAACTGACGGCACTTTATGGGTGGACGGCATGGATACTGCCAAGGAGGAGAACATCTGGAATGTACGCCAGACCGCAGGTATGGTATTTCAGAACCCGGATAACCAGATTATCGGTCAGGTGGTGGAAGAAGACGTAGGATTTGGACCTGAAAATATGGGCGTCCCCACCAAGGATATATGGGAAAGAGTGGAAGAAAGTTTAAAAGCAGTAGGGATGTATAAATATCGTAAGCATTCTCCCAATAAATTATCCGGTGGTCAGAAGCAAAGGGTATCTATAGCGGGAGTTTTGGCGATGCATCCCAAGTGCATTATTCTGGATGAGCCCACAGCTATGTTGGACCCCAATGGACGAAAAGATGTCATTCGTGCCGCAAGAGCGCTGAATGAAGTAGAAGGTGTAACGATCATTCTGATCACTCATTATATGGAAGAAATCATACATGCCGATAAAGTATTTGTAATGGACAAGGGAAGGGTTGCAATGGAAGGCACACCGAGAGAGATTTTTTCTCAGGTAGAGAAATTAAAAGAGCTCCGCCTTGATGTCCCCCAGGTCACATTGCTTGCTTATGAGCTGAAGAAAAACGGAGTGGAGCTTCCGGACGGTATCCTGACAACGGATGAATTGATTCAGGCCCTTCGTTTGAATGATTCGACAGAGTTAAATTAGAGGAAACAAACATGTCATTGAAATTAGAACATATAAGCCATTTGTATGAAGCCGATACTCCCCTGGCACATAAGGCTTTGGAGGATATTAATCTTGAGATTCCTGAGGGCCAGTTTATTGGAATTATCGGACATACCGGCTCCGGTAAATCCACATTGGTTCAGCATTTAAATGGCCTTTTAAAAGCAACGGAAGGCAAAATATATTCTAATGGTGAAGATATTTACGAAAAAGGATACGATATGAAAAAACTCCGCAGCAAGGTGGGGCTTGTTTTCCAGTATCCGGAGCACCAGCTTTTTGAGATAGATGTTTTTACCGATGTATGTTTTGGTCCCAAGAATCTGGGCCTAAAACAGGAAGAAATCGAAGCGAGAGCACATAAGGCTCTGCAAATGGTAGGATTATCCGAAAAATATTATAAACAGTCGCCGTTTGAGTTATCAGGTGGTCAAAAACGTCGTGTTGCAATTGCAGGTGTCCTCGCAATGCAACCGGAAATTCTCATTTTGGACGAGCCCACTGCAGGTCTGGACCCCAAGGGAAGAGAAGAAATCCTTGATCAGATCAAGAAGCTCCAGAAAGAGACCGGAATCACTGTTATTCTGGTAAGTCACAGTATGGAAGATGTGGCAGAGTATGTGGACCGTATCATTGTAATGAACGGTGGAAAAGTAATGTATGATGATGTGCCGCGAAAAGTATTTCAGTACTATAAAGAGCTGGAAGAGGTAGGACTTGCTGCCCCCCAGGTAACATACATTATGCATGCCCTAAAGAACCAGGGACTGGATGTAGATGTAAACGCGACCACCATAGAGGAAGCCACACAGGAAATCTTAAAAGCCTTGAAATAAGGAGATATCATGTTAAGAGATATTACATTAGGACAATATTATCAAACCGAATCCATCATTCACAAGCTGGATCCCCGAGTAAAATTAGGCGGAACTATGTTATACATTATTTCATTATTTTTGTTTGAGAATGTATGCGGATATATTCTGGCTGCTTTGTTTCTGGCAGTGGTGATTAAATTGTCCAAAGTTCCATTTAAATTTATGGTCAGAGGTATGCGGGCGATTCTGTTCCTTTTGATGCTAACTGTAGTATTCAATCTGTTCCTGACACCGGGAGAACCGCTGATTTCCTTGTGGAAATTGACCATCACGAAAGAAGGCGTATCGGTAGCTGTTTTCATGGCTATCAGATTGACCTTCCTAATCATCGGTTCCTCCATTATGACATTGACCACAACCCCGAATAACTTAACAGATGGTATGGAAAGGCTGTTAAGTCCCTTAAAAGTGATAAAGGTACCGGTTCATGAGGTTGCCATGATGATGTCCATTGCACTGAGATTTATTCCAATCTTGCTGGAAGAAACGGACAAGATCATGAAGGCACAGATTGCGCGAGGAGCTGATTTTGAATCCGGTAATCTGATGCAGCGTGCCAAGGCAATGGTGCCCCTTTTGGTGCCACTGTTTATTTCTGCCTTCCGAAGAGCCAATGATCTTGCCATGGCCATGGAGGCAAGATGTTACAGAGGCGGCGATGGAAGAACCAAAATGAAACCACTGATCTATCAGAAACAGGATTTTCTGGCCTATGGATTTGTGGCAGGATATCTGGTGCTGAAGGTAGTGATCGGAATTGTGGCATTTTAAGGGAAAGATCATGAGTAAAAAGAGAGTTCGTCTGACAGTAGCTTATGACGGAACCGCCTACCATGGCTGGCAGGTGCAGCCGGGAGTCGTTACCATAGAAAGTAAACTGAATGAGTGTCTGTCAGAATTATTAAAAGAAGAGATACAGGTCATAGGAGCCAGTCGTACAGACTCAGGAGTGCATGCCCTGGGAAATATAGCGGTATTTGACACCTCTGCCAGAATGCCGGCGGAAAAGATCTCCTATGCACTGAATCAAAGGCTGCCTGAGGATATACGGATACAGAAGTCTGAAGAAGTGCCTTCTGACTGGCATCCAAGGCATTGTGAGAGCCGAAAGACCTATGAGTATAGAATTTACCGGGCAGAGTTTCCAATGCCTGTAAACCGCTTATACGCGTTATTTACCTACCATAAGCTGGAGGTGGAGAAAATGCGTCAGGCTGCCTTTTATCTGGAGGGAGAGCATGATTTTAAAAGCTTTTGCCAGACTGGTGCACAGGTGGAAAGTACGGTGAGAAGGATCTACAGTGTTGAGGTGCTGGAAGAGGGCAGGGAGCTGGTGATCCGTGTATGCGGGAACGGCTTTTTGTACAATATGGTCCGTATCATAGTGGGTACGCTTCTGGAAATCGGCCAGGGAAAAAGGACGCCGGAAGACATGGCACAGATCCTGGAAAAGAAGGATCGTTCTGCAGCAGGACCTACAGCTCCGGCTCATGGATTGATGCTTATGAAATATGAGTTTTTGGAAGAAGAAACGCTGAAAAATCAAGAAAAAATATAAAGTTTTTGTTGACAGAAACTGGTCATTATACTATAATATACAAATGTGTGACGATGTTTCATAATGCTGAGTCAAAAGCCCCGACGAAGCATTTGAGATAGAATGGTGAGAAAGAGATCTCACTTGGGAAGAATGCTGAAACTTTCTTCCTCGTAGATTTTGGAAAAGTTTCCCCGGTACGTAGAAAGCAGCCCGGACATCTGCAATTTATGAATCAAGGAAACAAATCATGTCGAATGACAAAGTAAGATGGAGGGAACATCATGAAAACATTTATGCCTAGTCAAGCTACTATCGAAAGAAAATGGTATGTAGTAGATGCTACAGATATGACTTTAGGACGTTTAGCTTCTGAAGTTGCTAAAGTTTTAAGAGGAAAGAACAAAGCGATCTTTACTCCTTTTATGGATTGCGGAGATTACGTAATCGTAGTTAACGCTTCTAAGGTTAAGGTAACCGGTAAGAAGCTGGAACAGAAGATTTACTATCATCACTCAGACTACGTTGGTGGTATGAAGGAAACAACCTTAAGAGAAATGCTCGCTAAGAAGCCTGAAAGCGTTGTTGAGATGGCTGTTAAGGGCATGCTTCCAAAGGGACCTTTAGGAAGACAGATGTATACAAAGCTTCACGTATATGCAGGTGCTGAACATGACAATGCAGCTCAGAAACCTGAAGTATTAACATTCTAAGGGACAGGAGGAGAATAGATCATGGCTAACACAGCAAAATACTACGGAACAGGTAGAAGAAAAAAATCAATCGCTAGAGTATACTTAGTACCTGGCAAAGGTGATGTTATCATCAACAAGAGAAGCATGGATGATTATTTTGGATTAGAGACTTTAAAGGTTATCGTTAAGCAGCCTTTAGTAGCTACCGAAACTGCAGATAAGTTTGACGTACTCGTAACTGTACACGGTGGCGGATACACCGGTCAGGCTGGTGCTATCAGACATGGTGTTGCAAGAGCTCTTC
Source organism: Acetatifactor sp. (assembly GCA_045639165.1). Lineage (GTDB taxonomy): Bacteria > Bacillota > Clostridia > Lachnospirales > Lachnospiraceae > Acetatifactor. The sequence continues at coordinate 5,654 of JAZUCP010000184.1, forward strand.
TTCAGGTAGATGCTGATTACAGACCTACTCTTAAGAAAGCAGGCTACTTAACAAGAGATCCTCGTATGAAAGAAAGAAAGAAATACGGTCTCAAAGCAGCTCGTCGTGCACCTCAGTTCTCCAAGAGATAATCACTTTTTGGAAAGCAAAATTATCAATCCCGGAAATGTTTCATTTCCGGGATTTTCAATCTTCATATAACAGCGTTTTAATCAGGATTTCATCCTGAATCTAAGAACTCTATATTTTAACCGTAAAAATTTGATTAAATTACGGTTGGAATCCAGAAAAATATTATTCAACCGTAAAAATTTGATTGAATTACGGTTGGAATTCAGAAAAATATTATTCAACCGTAAAATTATTGCCTGAATTACGGTTGAGAAATAAGACATATCTTATTCGACCGTATTCATTTAATGAAATTACGGCTAAAATCCCGAGAAATAAAAGAACAACCGTATAAGTCGGCTAAAAATTACGGCTATACCACCGAAGAGTGTAAATTCCACCGTACAGGTAGGCTTTATATTACGTACAATATTACGCTAATACTCAGCGTAACCGTAATTGCAGAAAAAAATTACGGTTGAAATCTTTGAATATTAAAAAAGTAGAAAGGAAGTCATACATGAGAGGATTAAAAAGTTTGTTATTGGCAGAACAAAAACGATTAGAGGAGATTATTAAGTCAACAAAAAATCAGCTTATTAATAGGCCGGAAGGAACACTTAGAATATCTAAAAGCAAAAATTATCTTCAATATTACCATTGTACTGAGAAAAATAAATTGGGAAAATACATAGCAAAAGGAAATGAAGAGTTGATTCACGCACTTGCACAAAAAACTTATGATGAAAAAATTCTTCAATTAGTTGAAAAGAGAATCCTCCAAATTAATCGGAAACGACTGATCCTTACATACGAAACAGAAAAAAATGTTTTAAACACAGAAAAAATAACACAGATGGTTGAACGATATCTCTAAGACCATAATAAAGCAGTAGGGAAAAATGCTTCAACTA
>JAZUCP010000185.1:0-4584 GCA_045639165.1 Acetatifactor sp.
ACGCGTAAAGCGGACCGAGAAACCAAATGGAGGTAATATCATGAGCGTTATTTCAATGAAGCAGTTATTAGAAGCAGGTGTTCATTTCGGACATCAGACCAGAAGATGGAACCCTAAGATGGCTCCATACATCTTTACCGAGAGAAACGGTATCCACATCATCGACTTACAGAAGTCTGTAGGTAAGGTTGATGAAGCTTATAAGGCAATTTCTGAAATCGCTGCACAGGGCGGTACTATTCTTTTTGTTGGTACCAAGAAGCAGGCACAGGATGCAGTTAAGACTGAAGCTGAAAGATGTGGAATGTACTATGTAAACGAAAGATGGTTAGGTGGTATGCTTACCAACTTTAAGACCATCCAGTCTCGTATCGCAAGATTAAAAGCAATCGAAACCATGTCTGTGGACGGTACTTTCGATGTTCTTCCTAAGAAGGAAGTTATCGAACTGAAGAAGGAATGGGAAAAGCTTGAAAAGAACCTTGGCGGTATCAAGGAAATGTCAAGAATTCCTGATGCAATCTTCGTAGTAGATCCTAAGAAGGAAAGAATCTGTGTACAGGAAGCTCATACTCTGGGAATTACTTTACTTGGTATTGGTGATACCAACTGTGATCCTGAAGAACTTGATTACATCATTCCTGGTAATGATGATGCGATCAGAGCAGTAAAACTGATCGTTGCTAAGATGGCAGACGCTGTTATCGAAGCAAATCAGGGTGAAGCTGTTTACACTGCAGAAGATGTAGCTGTTGAAGCAACTGATATTGAAGAAGTAGCAGACGCAGAATAATCTGAATTGTAGCGCATTTAATGGAGAAGCATCCATATCGGGTGTTTCTCCAATGATATTGAACTTGTTAATTTAATTTTTATAAATGGAGGAATCAATTATGGCAGCAATTACAGCAGCTATGGTAAAGGAACTGCGTGAAATGACCGGCGCAGGTATGATGGATTGTAAGAAAGCACTTAATGAGTGTAATGGAAATATGGAAGAAGCTGTTGACTTCTTAAAGAAGAGTGGCGCAGCTAAGATGGAGAAGAAGGCTTCCAGAATCGCAGCAGAAGGTATTGCTCGTGTTGCAGTAAAGGATAATGTAGCAGTAGTAGCTGAAGTTAACTCTGAAACCGACTTCGTTGCTAAGAATGAAATTTTCCAGGAGTTCGTACAGTTAGTAGCTGATAACGCTCTTGCTTCTGACTTAAACGGTGGAAAGAATGGTGAAGATATTGAGGCTCTTCTTGAACTCAACGGTCTTAAGGAAGAATTAATCCAGAAGACTGCTACTATCGGAGAGAAATTATCTGTACGTAGATTCGAGAAGGTTGCTGGTGATTGTGTAGCAAGCTACCTTCATGCAGGTGGTAAGATTGGTGTAATCGTAGCAGCTGACGGTGCAGCAGACGTTAAGGAAGCTCTTACCAATGTTGCTATGCAGATTGCAGCAATGAATCCTCAGTACATCAGCAGAGATGATATTTCACAGGCTGAAATCGACAAGATGAGAGAAATCACTGTAGATGCTTCGCTTAGTGATCCAGCATCTCTTCCTAAGCCTATCTTAAATGCATTGCTTGACAAGGCTTGCACAGAGAAAGTATGGAGCAACGAAGATATCGCTATTTATGAAGAAAAGAAGAGCAATATGAACTACTTATTCAACTTCCTTTCAGAAGCTGCTAAGACCTCTCTTGCAGGTTTGGCTATGGCTGATAAGGCAAACATCGTTGCTAATAAGATGTTTGGTGGTATGATTGAAGGTCGTGTTTCTAAGCAGTTAAAGGATATCTGCTTATTAGACCAGACCTACGTTAAGGCAGAAGATGGCAAGCAGACCGTTGCTGCATATTTGAAGTCTGTAAATGGCGCTATTGTTATCAAGAAGATCGTTCGTTTTGAAGTTGGCGAAGGCATGGAGAAGAAGAACGAAGATTTTGCTGCTGAAGTTGCAGCACAGATGGCTGGTAAATAATTTTTAATCAATAAAATATCATTCAAAATAAGGTTTTCAGAGCGTTCTGAAAACCTTATTTTTATCCTCAAATTTATTTTTCTCTTGTCAAAATTGTATATTTCGTTTATGATATAAAAGTAGGTTTTATACAACAAAAGATAGATATAGTACAAAAAGGAGAATAATAGTGAATACATTATTAACTGTAATACGACTTCTGGGTGGACTTGCCATGTTCCTCTATGGTATGGAAGTCATGGGAGATGGTTTAAAGCAGGGATCAGGAAGTGCTTTAAAAAATGTCCTGGGTAAGCTCACACAAAATGCGGTATTGGGTGTTCTGACCGGTACTTTGGTAACAGCGGTTATTCAAAGCTCTACAGCAACCATTGTACTTACTGTTGGTTTGATCGGAGCGGGTATCTTAAATCTTCGTCAGGCAGTAAGTATCGTGCTGGGTGCTAATATCGGCACTACAATAACAGCACAGATCATTCGTTTGATGGACATTGATTCTTCAGGCGGATCTTTACTTACATTTTTTAAACCGGATACATTAGCACCGGTAGCATTGATCATCGGTATTATTCTGATCATGTTTATTAAAAAGGAATCCAGCAATCCTGTGGGAATGATCGCACTGGGATTTGGTATTCTCTTTACCGGTCTTATGTCCATGACAAGTGCAGTAGAGCCTTTATCAGAATCAGATGCATTTATCAATATTCTGTCGTATTTCAGTGATATGCCTTTGATTGGTATTGTTACAGGGCTTGTTCTGACGGTCATTGTACAGAGTTCTTCTGCAATGGTAGGTATCCTGCAGGCTCTTTCCTCCACTGGAGTTATGACCTTTGAATTGGTATATCCCATTATCATGGGTATTAACCTGGGTACCTGTGTAACCACGGCAATGGTTTGTTCCATTGGTTCCTCCAAGGATGCAAAGAGAACCGGTGTTGTACATATCGTATTTAATACCATCGGTACCATATTGTTTATGATCGCTATGACTTTGATCAGACAGTTTGGCGGTTTTGCTGATCTGTGGGAAAGTGTAGTAGACAGCGGTGTAATTGCGAATTTTCAGACATTGTTCAATCTGATTACTGCGATTGTACTTTTGCCGTTTACCAATATTCTGGTAAATATCGCCTGCAAATTAGTGAAGGATGATAAGAAGGAAGAAGTTGTAAATCCTGAGCTTGCTGTTTTGGATAAAAAGCTGATGATCTCACCTGCTGTAGCACTTGCTGAAGTGACCAAGGTAGCTGTGATGATGGCAGAAATGGCAAAGGAAAATCTCAGCAGAAGTAATTTACAGTTTGAAAAATTTGATCCAAAGCGAACAGATGAGATTAATGCTGTAGAGGATCGTTTGGACAGCTTTACCGATGCGGCAGACAATTATCTCATCGAATTGTCCAGACATATTGAACGAGAATCGGACAAACGCCATTTAAATATGTTGATGCAGTGTATTCGTGATATCGAACGTATCGGAGATTATGCTACCAATTTGGATGAATTGGCTGAGAAAATGTATACTGGTGGAATAGCATTCTCTGAAAGTGCAAAACAGGAACTTCTGATCTTAGAAGATGCAGTGCAGGAAATTATCAGACTTACACTGGAAGCTCTTAGTGAGGATAGCGAATATGTGGCACGTCGTATCGAACCACTGGAAGAAGTGATTGATGATATCGTACTTCTGTTGAAGGATCGTCATACTGCAAGACTTTGTGAGGGGAAATGCTCTATCGATTCAGGCCTCGTATTTATGGATTTATTGACCTATTTTGAGCGTACCGCAGATCAGTGTTCAAGTATTGCAATGCTGATGCTTGGTAAGAAGAATGATGTGATTATGAGGAATCATCATTTATACCTTCAGGAGCTCCATAAATCGGGAGACAGCTCTTATATGGCAGAGCAGAATATGAGAAGAGAGCAGTACATGAACAAACTGGAACAGATAACCTTTTAAAATACAAAAGCTGTGAGAATACGAAAGTATTTGCACAGCTTAGCATAGTGATGCACATTAGAAATATTTAAAACCTGACATGGTTGTGTCTGTGAGAGGTTCCTTGCAGAAGCAGCCATGTTTTATGCATATTTGAAAGGGTAAGGTAAAAGTATAAATGACAGACCAGAATAACGAAAAAATAAAATATACTAAAATCTCCCTGATATTGGAATTTATACAAGGAAGTAAACGGTTTTTTGTGACCAGTATTATATCCGCCATTATTGTTACGGCTTTGGATATGTTAAATCCTCAGTTGATCCGTCATACAGTGGATGGAATCATCGGTAATGAAGAGTTGAAACTCCCGGAATTTGTACTTGAGTGGATCGAAAAGATCGGAGGAGTGGAATATTTGCGGAGCCATATCTGGGTTATTGGTTGTGTGATTGTAGGCATTGCATTATTGACAGCTCTTTTCAGGTATACCAATATGCTGTTTAATAGCAAGGGCGCGGAAACCCTGGTTGAAAATATGCGTAACAAGTTATTTTCGCATATTCAAAGACTGCCGTTTTCCTGGCATATGAAAAATCAGACAGGTGATATTATCCAAAGATGTACATCTGATGTGGATATGATTAAAAACTTTATTTC
>JAZUCP010000186.1:0-1687 GCA_045639165.1 Acetatifactor sp.
TTTTTGCAGTTTTCTTTCATCGCCTGGGTTCCCCAGGATACAATATCATGATACATGATTGGCTTGTCTTTGTCACCCTCTATTAATGAATAATAGCATTTAAATTTTTTGCCGGCGTTCTCAATGGGGATACATCCCACACGAAACTGCTCTGCAATGGTCTCGCCCCCTGCCATAGCCATGTAGGTATAATAATTGGTCTTACGCACACCGCTCTTTATGGCCTTTCTGAAATCCTCTGTGCTGACACCGGAGCCCCCATGCATTACCACCGGAATATTGGCTTTCTTTCTCACATTTTCCACCACAGCAAAATCCAGCTTTGGCTTGCTTAAATACACACCATGGGTGGTACCAAAGGAGCAGGCCAGCGCGTCGATCCCTGTTTCCTGCACGAAGATCCTTGCCTGTTCCGGGTCCGTATAGACTTTATCCGGGTCTTTGCCATAGCCCGCACTTCCGCTGCCGGTTTCACGCTTTCCCATGCAGCCGATCTCCGCCTCTACAGAAGCTCCGGTCTGTTTCGCAAAGGAAACCACCATCTTTGTGTTGGCCATATTTTCTTCGAAGGGCAGAACCGAGCCGTCATACATAACGGATGTAAAACCCAGATCCAATGCCTTGCACACATAGTCCAGACTTTCGCCATGATCCAGATGTACACATACGGGCACCTTGGCACGCTTAGCCATCTCTACCATAATGGGTCCGATGATACGGATGGGCATGATTTCCTCATGTACCTCCGCATGCTGAATGATCACCGGCACATCCAATTCCTCTGCTGCACTGATCACTGCCATAACGGACTCTAAATTAGGGGTATTAAAGGAACCCACTGCAATTTTTTTTGCCTCACACAGATTCATAATCTGCTTTAATGTCACTAACATTTCATTTCCTCCTAAACCAGCGGACGCACTGCTTTGTATAACTTTTTATAGCGTTCGTAAATCTTTTGATATTTTTCATGCATTTCAGCTCTTGGATAATAGGTTTCCATCTCTTTCACCATATATCCTGCCGCATCTTCCAGATTTTTAAAGCACCCTGTCACAATACCGGTGAGCATGGCACTTCCCACAGTTCCGGCGTCCACTGTTTCCAGTGCGGTGATTGGCATATTCAGGATATCCGCCTTCATCTGCATCCACACCTTAGACCGGGCACCGCCTCCCGTTGCATTCATTTTTTCAAATCGGACACCGGATTTTTGCAGGCAGTCCATATTGATCTGCATCTCATAAGCCACGCCTTCCATACAGGCACGATAAATATCGCTTACCCCATGTGCGGCAGTGAGCCCTACCATGGCACCTTTGGAACCGGTATCCATATAGGGGGTGGCAGCTCCCGCAAAATGCGGCAGTACCAGGATTCCGGTAGGCTCCGTTTCCTCTCCCTCTAACAACTCATTTACGGAGATCCCCATTTCCTTTGCCAATTCTTTTTCCTTTTTCGCCAGGGTATCCACACACCATTGGATCAGCGCCCCGCCGGTATAGGAAAAGGCATATGCAATATATTTTCCCGGTACCACGTAAGGTACCACTGCATAATTGCCTTCATACATGGCCTTCAGCTCCGGAAGTCCGTCATAAATGGGGATCACACACTCCACCGTGCCGGCTCCTTCCGCCGCTTTGTCGGAAGCAAACACACCTGCCCCCACAGTGGCAGATAACTG
>JAZUCP010000187.1:0-1741 GCA_045639165.1 Acetatifactor sp.
TAATTGCTGCTCCCATACATACCTCCTGTTTTGGCACAGGCTGCATGTATTACACAAAACCTCTGCCACTGTTTATATTGTAGATTCTTTGGAAAATGTGGCAGAACTGCCGGATGTGCTGTTGCACATGAATTCACTTTCTAATAAGTTCATTATAATACCATAGTATGTCCTTGTCAATATATATTGTAAATTTTAGTATATTTTTTTATGAATAGATAAACATTTATTTTCTTGCAGTTTTTGTTGAAATAGTTTACAATATTTGTAACTACTCAGAGCCATTAGCACGGTTTTGCGACTGGGGTGCTGAATAGCTACCATTATTTTTAAAAGGAGACTAAAATTATGCTTCCGGAATTTGAAGTAAGAAAAGCAATATGTGAAATCGGTAAGAGACTTTATGCAAAAGGATATGTTGCTGCAAAGCATGGTAATATTTCCTATAAATACAGTGAAAATGAATATTTTTGTACCCCTCGCGGAGTGTCAAAAGTATTCCTGACACCGGACAAGATCGTAAAAGTGGATGCAAACGGCAAGAAGATTGATGGTGGTCAATATGAGCCAACTTCCGAGGTAACACTACATATCCGCATGTACAAGGAAAACTCGGAAGTTCGTGCACTGATCCATGCGCAGCCTCCGTTTTCCACTGCTTATGCAATTAAAAATGTCCCCATCAACAACTGTGTGCTTCCTGAAAACTATGTTTATCTGGGCATGGTTCCAAAGGGTGCGTACAACAAAGCAACAGGGGAAATTTCTCCCGAACTGATTGATGCTATGAAGACCAAAAAGGGATTTTTATACGAAGGAACCAGCGTATTCTCTACAGGCGATACATTGGAAAATGCATTTGACAATGTGGACTCCCTTGAATTTTATTCCAAGATGAATTTCATCGGCAGCCACATCCCCTGCGGTGTAAGCATTGCAGACGCGGTTTCCGATACTTCCGGAAATGAAGCGGTTGTGAAGGCTGTTACCGAGCAGATTATCCGGGAACTTAGAGGGTAATCTATTTACTTTTATTGAAAATGGCACTTGCATCTCTTTTTGCAAGTGCCATTTTTTATGATTAAAATATTTTCTTAATCCTTCCCCGTATTCATTTCCGGCTTAAATTTCGAATACACGATCCGCTGGCTGTGATACAGTCCGGAATATCCTGACAGCATATAGCTGACCGCGATTCCCAGCATCATGTAGGGAAATGCGCCCATGCCAAACAGCTCCAACGCAAGCAACAAAGTACTGATGGGGGTATTGGTCACGCCGCAGAATACGGAAGCCATTCCCACTGCCGCACAGAGGGATGGTGAAATGCCCAAAAGCCCGCCGGCAAAGCATCCAAAGGTCGCCCCTACAAACAATGTAGGCACGATTTCTCCTCCTTTAAATCCCACACCAAGGGTAATGGCGGTAAAAATCATTTTCAGGAAAAAGGCCTCAGGGCGTACATGTCCTTCCATCGCCCGTTCAATCACAGGCATTCCCGCACCCAAATAATCCGTGGTTCCCAAAATCCAGTTTAACAGAATAATAAGGATACTGCCTGCAACAATCCGCAGATATGCATTTTTAATCTTGGCCTTTGCAAAATCCGAAACCACATGCAGAATCTGGCAAAACACTGCACTCACAGCCGCACACATAACAGCCAATATGAGAATCTTGACCGCCGGAACCAGCGCAAATTCCGGCATATCGATAATGGTAAAGTGCTCTCCATGTACCC
>JAZUCP010000188.1:0-11214 GCA_045639165.1 Acetatifactor sp.
AATTTCATTGCCGTTGGCATCATAATATCTGGTAGGTTCTGTATCATGAGTTTTGGTCCATGTTACAGGGATGGACTTACCGCCGGTAATATAATATCCTCTGCCTTCCTGATTGATAATATTGAATTCCATATAACCATTAGCGTCTAATTCTTTCAGCTCTGCACACTGAATCAGTACGTTGGTGAAGGCAAGCTGCTTATCATCATTTTCAAGGTCGATATGTGCCTTGCCGTATTCAGAATACAAGTAGGTATTGGTTTCTTCATCATATTCCAGCTCTGATTTATTGTGAGGGAATGGAAGATCGATAAAGGTACAATCACTTGAGTTGTAGATGTCATCCAGATCCATAGGATCTTTTTCATCTGCAAATTTAAAATGAGCACCTCTGTAATATTCAGTGTATTCAGTATCATACTTGGCAGAAGCAATTCTGTCTGCAATTTCACCGGTGGTTACATATTCGGTAAATTCACGTGGTTTACCATTTTCAATTCTCTTAAATCCACCGCTTAAATTGTCGACCCATGGATTCTTTAAATATGCATCTATGTAGAATGGACCGCCGTCGTGGATAAGGATTGCATCGTATTCAGGAGCAAGCATTAAATGGGTAGGACGTACACTTCGAATACTTCCGAAGCGGGTAATAGCTTCCCAATCCTTTACAATACACATAAGACGGGTAATTTCGCCATTTGCAGTACTGTTCATGATTTCATAAACGATATCAGCCTGGGTCAAACCATAATGATCCAGTGCAGTCAATTCATTGTCTACAATAATTGCTACCGGTCTTTGATCTTCCAGTTCAAGGTCGATCCACTCATTGGTAAGCTCGCTTCTGTACATACCATCGTGATTTTCTTCTTCTACTTCTACAGACTCTTCAACCTTAGATTCTTCACTGCTGGATTCCGGAACAACAGACTCTTCAGAGGGCTTGATGATTTCCGGCTCTATAATAACTGGTGAATTGGTCGGTTGGGTTTCTCCACAGCCAGCAAGAGTAAGGCTTGCCATGGTTACTGCCATAAGAAGGCTTAGTATTTTCTTTCTCATGTAAATATTCCTTTCTGCTTTTGTTATCCAAAGATAATTGATCTCATATCCACATTATACAATAAAATGTGTATTGAAACAATAGAAAGAAGAAATTGGAAGACAATTTAGATGTAGAAGATATTGGAAGTGTCTTTTGCTTGTGTTATAATAGATATGCATTAATGTGCGAGAATAAAAAAGAGAAGGTGACATTATGTATCGAATTTTAGAATTAAATCCACAGCTTGGTGCTTTTGCAGGTGACATCGATCAGCGCATGTTACGTTACTATGAAACCAAGTATCGTTTAATGCCAAATGGGGGGACATTGAATGATTTTTCTAATGCACATGAATATTATGGAATCCATCGTACAGAAGGCGGTTGGATATAAGGTGAATGGGCTCCAAATGCGTATCAATTGTATTTGACCGGTGATTTTTGTGACTGGGATCAGACAAAATATCCTATGACCAGAATAGATAATGGTAACTGGGAGCTTTTCCTGGAGGGTAAAGATGCTCTTTGGGAAGGCTGTAAGGTAAAAACTATAGTTGATGTGAATATGACTCGTACAGAGCATATCCCACTTTATGCCCGCAGGGTAGTTCAGAATCCTGAAACGATTACCTGGTGTGCGGAAGTGGTAGATGACTGGAAGGTATTTGACTGGACGGACAAGGATTTCAAAGCGGATAAGCAGTTATATATTTATGAAGCACATGTTGGTATGGCTCAGGAAGAAGGAAAAGTAGGTACATATCGTGAATTTGCAGATTATGTGCTCCCACGAGTAAAGAAGGCCGGCTATAATACCATTCAGCTGATGGCGATCATGGAGCATCCTTATTACGGCAGCTTTGGTTATCAGGTTTCCAGCTTTTATGCAGCTTCCAGCTGGTTTGGCAAGCCTGAGGACTTGAAATATTTAGTGAACAAAGCACATGAAATGGGTATCCGTGTCCTTTTGGATGTGGTACATTCCCATGCTGTTAAGAATACGGCAGAAGGTATCAATATGTTTGACGGAACCGTATGGCAGTTCTTCCATGATGGAGAAAAGGGTGATCATCCAGCTTGGGGAACCAAATGCTTTAATTACGGAAAGACTGAAGTAATCCATTTCCTGCTTTCCAACTTAAAATTCTGGATGACGGAATACCATTTTGACGGATTCCGTTTTGACGGTGTGACCTCTATGATCTTCCATGATCACGGTCTGGGAACAAGCTTTGACAACGACAGTAAGTACTTCTCCATGAATACCCATGTGGAAGCCCTGACTTATCTGCAGCTGGCCAATGAATTGATTCGTCAGGTGAATCCGGATGCAATCACGATCTCAGAAGATATGTCCGGTATGCCCGGTATGTGTCTGCCCATTCAGGATGGAGGTATCGGATTTGATTATCGACTGGCTATGGGTCTGCCTGATATGTGGATTCGTACGGTCAAGGAAAAGAAGGACGAGGAATGGTACATCGGTCAGATGTGGGGTGATATGTGTCTGCGTCGTCCCGGTGAAAATACCGTAGCCTATGTAGAAAGTCATGACCAGGCATTGGTTGGGGACAAGACCATGATCTTCCGCCTTGCAGATGCCAATATGTATACAGATATGAATAAGGACTGTCACAATCTGACAATTGATCGTGCAATCGCACTTCATAAAATGATTCGTCTGTTTACCCTTGGCGGTGGTGGTGAAGCATATTTGAACTTCATGGGTAATGAATTTGGACATCCGGAATGGATCGACTTCCCCAGAGAAGGGAATGGCTGGAGCTTCCATTATTGCCGTCGTCAGTGGAGTTTGAGAGAAAATGAAGCGTTAAAATATGAATGGCTGGGTCAGTTTGATGAGGATATGATCAAGCTTGCCAAGGAATACGATATCTTTGAGCAGCATATGGCAGATCTTTGTCTGATCAAGGAGCCAGAAAAGACTATTTGCTTCTATAGAAACGGCTTGCTCTTCGTATTTAATTTCAGCCCTAACCAGTCATTGACCAATGTATTGGTGCCGGTGCCGGAAGAAGCAGATTATGAAGTGGCAATGTGCAGTGATGACTGGAAGTACGGCGGTAATGGTCTGGTACATCATATGACGTATCCCACCAAGCAATTTGACGGACAGAATTATGTAGAATTATATATTCCTGCACGTACAGTCATTGTATTGAAGGAAATAAAATAATAAATAAGAAATGATCTCCCGGAGGATGATTCTTCCGGGAGATTTTGTCTTTTGTGGGGGATAAATTGTATGTATTAATTCAACGGATACTTAGCAACCAATGCATCAACAATGGCTCTTGCCTTGGGAACACCTGATTCGCCTTCCTTGATCACATAAGCGATTGCTTCTGCAATCTGATCCATATCTTCACAATTCATACCGCGGCTGGTCACAGCGGGAGTTCCCAGACGGATACCGCTGGTTACAAATGCGGACTTAGGATCGTTGGGAATGGTATTTTTGTTGCAGGTTATATGAGCCTCGTCAAGAAGCTTTTCAATTGCTTTACCGGTAAGGTCGTAGGTGGTCAGATCAACCAGCATCAGGTGGTTGTCGGTACCGCCGGAAACAATCTTAATATCCCGATTTATAAGACCCTTGCAAAGAGCTTGGGCATTGTCGATGATCTGCTTTTGGTATGCCTTGAATTCATCGGAAAGAGCTTCTTTGAAGCAGACTGCTTTTGCTGCGATCACATGCTCCAAAGGACCGCCCTGGGTTCCGGGGAAAATTGCTTTGTTAAAATTATATTTGTCAGCAATTTCTTTAGAGCTTAGGATCATACCGCCTCTGGGACCGCGGAGAGTCTTGTGAGTGGTAGTAGTTACAACATGGGCGTAAGGTATAGGACTTTCGTGGAGACCTGCTGCCACAAGACCAGCGATATGAGCCATATCCACCATAAGTACCGCATCTACTTCATCTGCAATTTCTCTGCATCTCTTGAAATCAATGGCTCTGGCATAGGCACTGGCACCAACGATGATCATCTTAGGCTTGCATTCTAAAGCCAGATCTCTCATTTTATCATAATCAATAAATCCCTCATCGTTTACACCATAAGGTACCACATTAAAATATTTACCGGAGAGATTCACCGGGCTGCCATGTGTCAGATGTCCGCCGTGGTCCAGATTCATACCCATAATGGTATCGCCGGGGGTTAAGACTGCAAATTGCACAGCCATATTGGCCTGTGCACCGGAATGGGGCTGTACATTGGCATATTCACATCCGAATAATTCCTTGGCTCTGTCAATTGCTAGCTGCTCTACCTTATCCACGTTCACGCAGCCGCCGTAATAACGTTTGCCGGGATATCCTTCAGCATATTTATTGGTTAAGATGCTTCCCATAGCTGCCATCACTGCGTGGCTTACCCAGTTTTCGGAAGCGATCAATTCGATATGACTATTCTGACGGGCTGCTTCTTCATCGATACACTGTGCAATCTCAGGATCGACAGCTCTCAACTCATCCATTGTGTACATAATAGCACCTCCATAAAACAAATATTACACATAATAATATCAGAAAATCGGCATTTGTCAAACAATAATTTGACGCTTTAAAGGCTTAATGTCCAAAAGTCCGCCACAGACGTACAAAACACTTGACATTGTTTTAAGAATCAGCTAAAGTAAGTCTGTCAGAAGTTTTTTTAATGGCAGAGGTAAATGAAATGAATCAGCATTTAATAGAAGGATATTGTACTTTTGTAAATGATATCTTTAAGTTTATAGAGGTAAATTTTGAGAACGTAATACCTGCGGGCAGGATCGATCCGGGTGTTTTTCTGTGGACTAAGGACATCTATAAAAAAGCGGACCGTTTAAAGATTGCGGGAAAGCAGGAAGAACTGGAACTACTGGTAAAAAATTATTTAAAATATGCGTTGGAGTATTATAAACTGAACACACCCTGGCAGAATGTGGAGGCGGATAGAAGAATCTGCTGCAATGCACTCCTTAACACCATGCAGCTGGTGGTCAACTTGTCAGTTTTGATGGTCTTCATCGATTATCAACCCGCCCAAAAAGTGCTGGATGTATTTGGATTTGATCATACATTCCAGATCAACCATGTTCATTCCGGATGCGAACTCCCGGAAAGATTCACCATTTAGTAGCTAGTATTGTGCAAATTTATTTAAAGCACAGGAATCGGGCTTCTTATCTTTCTAAGTACACCGTATAAAAAATAGACACCCCGGAAATGTGTGACGGATGTGAACACTTGTGTTCAACAGACGACATGCATTTTCGGGGTGAATGTTTTTTCTCCGGTGTAAGTGAAAGGATAAGAAGCCCGATTCCGTACATTTGAAAAAATTTGCACAAATCCCTTGCAATGTTTCCACATATATGTATAATAAAATTAGTTCGGCAATTTCGAACAAAAAGTTTAGTATGAGAAAACTCTTGGTTTTTGGGGATTCTTTTTCAGGAGATTTGCAATGTTGGGAGGTGTGGCATTTGGATATTGGTAAAAAAATCAAGGATCTTCGAATACAGAATGGTCTGACATTGGGAGATCTGGCATCACGAAGTGAGCTGACAAAAGGCTTTTTATCCCAGGTAGAGCGTAATCTGACAACGCCCAGTATCGCAACTCTGGAGGATATTTTGGAGGCTCTGGGCACCAATCTTTCGGAATTTTTTCACGAAGAGCAGGAAAACAAAATCGTGTTTTCCACCCAGGACTTTTTTGTGGATGAGCAGGAAGAATATAAGATTGAATGGGTCATACCCAATGCACAGAAGAATCAAATGGAGCCCATTCTACTGACACTTCAACCCCGAGGGAAAAGTCATATTTTACCTTCCCATCCGGGAGAAGAATTCGGATATGTGTTAAAAGGAAGCGTAACTTTAGTCCGGGAGAATAAAAAATATAAATTAAAGACGGCGGATACCTTTTATCTGGATGGCAAAAAAAGTCATTATTTGTACAATCACAGCAACAGTGAAGCAAAGATATTGTGGATCACAACGCCGCCGACTTTCTAGGAATGACAGTGCAAAAGAAAATGTGATTACGAAGGAAGGAGAATTCAGATGGAAAAGAAAAAACTGATAGAGTTTAGAAATATTGTAAAGAGCTTTGATGGCCAGGTGATTTTAAAAGGGGTCAATCTGGATATTTATGAGAAGGAATTTGTTACCCTGCTTGGTCCAAGTGGATGCGGCAAGACCACCTTATTAAGAATATTAGGTGGATTTTTGGAGCAGGATGATGGAAGTGTGATTTTTGATGGGGAGGATATCAGCAATAAGCCGCCCTATGAAAGAGAATTAAATACGGTTTTCCAGAAATACGCTTTATTCCCCCATCTGAGCGTATATGAAAACATTGCCTTTGGCTTGAAGATTAAGAAGATGAGTAAGGACGTAATTGAGCAGAAGGTTATGAAGATGCTCAAGCTCATTGGTCTGGAAGGCTATGAGAACAGAAATATTACACAGCTATCCGGTGGTCAGCAGCAGCGTGTGGCTATCGCACGTGCATTGGTAAATGAGCCCAAGGTCCTTTTACTGGACGAGCCTTTGGCGGCACTGGATCTGAAGCTGCGTAAAGAAATGCAGTATGAGTTAAAGAGAATCCAGCAGGAGGTAGGTATTACCTTCATTTTTGTAACCCATGATCAGGAAGAGGCACTGACCATGTCCGATGAAATCGTGGTTATGAAGAATGGTGAGATTCTGCAGGTAGGAACGCCGGAAGATATTTATAACGAGCCGGCCAATAAATATGTTGCCAACTTTATCGGAGAAAGTAATATTCTGCCGGGTATTATGCTGGATGATTATAAGGTTCGTTTTGATGATATTACCTTTGACTGTGTGGACTTTGGTTATAAGAAAAATGAGCAGGTGGATGTAGTAATCCGCCCGGAGGATATTGATATTGTGCCGGTAGAGCAGGGCAAGATGACGGGCGAGGTGCTGAGTGTTCTGTTTAAGGGTGTTCATTACGAAATCATTGTGGAAACTGTGCCGGGTACCAGTGTAACCGTGAATATGCATGTCATTCGCAACCAGGATGTAACCAGTGAAAACGGCAAGGAAAAGATCAGTGCGTCCAATTTCTATGTGGACGTGGAAGATGTGGAAAAGCTGGACGATAAAGAGATCATCGCATTGTCCAATGCACAGGCATGGGATCCTGAGACGGATGAATATATTTCCATTGCCAAGATTGAATACGAATTGCAGGCAGAACCGGGCAGCTATCCGGTAAAATTCTCCACTGCAGGCGGAACCAGTATTGAAAGAATGATCTATGTAAAGAATCAGCCCTTTGTAAAGAATGAGAAGGCCAACGAAGGTATTATGGCGTTTAATTTCTTTAAAACAGCGGATGAAATCCAGGAATCACAGGCACTTGATACGGACTTAAAGACCTGGGCAAACGCACAGGGTTGGAAATTAAGTGATGAAAGCCGGAATATTGATATCAGTGTGGATTATGACTTTGATCCGGATAATATTACAGAAGGGGTATACAAGATTACCTTCTGGACCACCGGACGGGAATTTAAGATTCACACCACCGATTATTCGGAAGTGGGTCAGGAGGTCGGCCTGACATTCTTCCCGGAAGATATTCATGTAATGTCAAGGATGGTATTCTGATGAAAAGATTTTCGCAGTTAGCACTTCCTTATATTATTTGGGCGGCGTTGATGCTGATCCTGCCCATGTGTCTGATCGCATTATACTCTGTGACAGAGCATGGCAACAGCATTATATCGTTTTCCCTGACGCTGGAGCATTATGTAAAGTTCTTTACCGACCCGGACTTTTTGTTGATTCTCTGGCGATCCATGATAATCGCAGTAAAGACAACGATTATATGTTTGCTGCTGGGATATCCCATTGCTTATTTTATCTCCCGCAGCAGCGAAAATATGCAGAACATACTGGTATTGGCAATAACCGTACCCACCTGGATCAATATGCTGGTGAGAACCTATGCATGGATTGGTCTGTTAAGTGACGGTGGTATGTTCCAGAAGCTTTTAGGATTGATTGGTTTGGGAGAAGTACCCCTTCTCCATACGGAAGGAGCCGTACTTTTGGGTATGGTATACAACTTTCTTCCCTTTATGATCCTGCAGATCAATACCTCCCTCTGTAAAATGGATCATTCCCTGTTGGAGGCTGCGGCAGATCTAGGAGCGGATTCCTTTAGAACCTTTGTGAAAGTAACTCTGCCTTTGTCACTGCCCGGCGTCATCAATGGTATCACGCTGGTATTCCTGCCCGCAGTAAGCTCCTTCTTTATTCCTAAATTATTGGGCGGCGGACAGTATTTCCTGATCGGTAATATGATTGAAAATCAGTTTATTACTGTAGGTGAGTGGAACTTCGGAAGTGCCATTTCCATGATCATGGCGGCAATTATGATGTTGTTAATGATGCTGGTGAAGAATCTGGAGATTCGTAACCAGGGCGGAAAGGAGGTCTGATGATGTTGAAGAAGAGTAAGAAAATTCAGCAAAAAAGAAGCAGATTCTCCGGAAAGCGTCCGGTGGGAAAGACCTTAATGATCTTGAGTATCGTGTTCTTTTACCTGCCTATTTTGTATATGATGATCTTTTCCTTCAATGAAGGAAAGTCCTTGACCTCTTTTACCGGATTCTCCCTTCGTTGGTACAAGCACATGCTGGAATCCAGAGATATGATGGAGGCCTTATATACTACATTTGGTGTGGCTTTGATCGCTACAGCCGTATCCACTGTGGTAGGTACCATTGCAGCCATCGGCTTGAGCAAATCCAAAAAAGTTGTGAGAGAAGTCATGGAGCAGGTCAACAATCTGCCTATAATGAATCCGGATATTGTAACAGCCATCGGTTTTATGCTTCTTTTTATCACCTTTAAGGTGGAAAAGGGATATATGACCATGC
Organism: Acetatifactor sp.; assembly: GCA_045639165.1. Taxonomy (GTDB): domain Bacteria; phylum Bacillota; class Clostridia; order Lachnospirales; family Lachnospiraceae; genus Acetatifactor. The sequence continues at coordinate 8,979 of JAZUCP010000188.1, forward strand.
TGTTAGCACATATTGCATTTTGTATTCCTTATGTAATGCTTTCCGTTATGCCGAAGATCAAATCCCTGGACCCCAATCTTGCGGATGCGGCAATGGACCTGGGATGTACTCCCTGGCAGGCATTGATCAAGGTGATTGTACCCCAGATCACACCGGGTATTGTGTCCGGAGCATTGATCGCTTTTACCATGTCCGTGGATGATTTTATCATTTCCTACTTTGTAACGGGCAATGGGGTAAAGAACTTAAGTATTATGGTTTATACCATGAGCAAGCGTGTGAACCCCAGCATTAATGCCATTTCTACATTGGTGGTGCTGATCATTACAGTAGCACTGGTAATCATCAATGTGATCCCCATGGTGCTGGCAAAGCGTCAGAAGAGTGTAGAAATGCACAAAAATAATTGGTGGATTCCCTGTTCAGTTGGTGCGGCTATTATTGTTGCCATTGTATGTGCAGTGGGAGCCCGCGGGGATGAGGTGGATCTTCCCTATGCAGGAGAGACCCTTTATGTGTATATGCCGGGTGAATATATAGGGGAAGAAGTGGTGCCTCTTTTTGAAGAACAGACCGGTGCAACCGTTATCATGGAGAATTTTGACTCTAATGAACAGATGTACATTAAGGTTGCCAACGGAGAATCCTACGATGTGCTGATCCCCAGTGACTATATGATCCAGCGACTCATGGAGGAAAAGTTGTTGCAGCCATTGGTTCAGGAGGATTTGACTTGCATGGACGTGCTGCTGGAGGATGTAAAATACCAGCCCTATGATCCGGAGAATCTGTATTCTGTATCCTATTTCTGGGGAACTGTGGGAATTGTATATGATAAGACGAAGGTGACACTTGAGGAATTAGAGGAACAGGGTTACGCAATTTTCCTGAATGAGAAGTTCAAGGGGGATATCTATGTGTATGACTCCGAGAGAGATTCCTTTATGATGGCATTAAAGTCCCTCGGATATTCCATGAATACAGAGAGCGAGGAAGAACTGCAGGCTGCTTATGATTGGCTGGTACAGTGTGTGACCACCATGAAGCCGGAGATCGTTACCGATGAAATCATAGACAATATGGCACAGGGCCGTAAAGCCTTGGGACTTTGCTACTCCGGTGATGCTACTTACATTATGAGCGAAAATGAAAACATGGGCTTCTACATGCCACTGGAGGGAACCAACCGCTGGTACGATTCCATGGTCATCCCAGCCAACGCAGAAAATGTAAAGCTCGCTCATGAATTTATCAATTTTGTTTGTGAGTACGATATCGCCTACGGCAACTCCGCCTATGTGGGATATACCTCTCCCAATCAGCAGGTTATGGAAGATTTGTCCGGTGAGGGCGGTGACTACGAAGGCCTGAATGCATACCTTCCCAGAAGCCACTACGAGCTGGATGAAGTATTCGTTTATAATGCGGAGACCAGGAAGATCATCAGTAATCTGTGGAGTAAAGTAAAGATCGCCGCTAGTAATGCGGAGTAGAATATATTAAAAGATTCGAAAACAGGAGCGTTAGCTTTTTCACGTACGCCGGATAAAAAACATTCACCCCGGAAATGTATGTCGTCTGTTGAACACAAGTGTTCACAGCCGTCACACATTTCCGGGGTATCTGTTGTTTTATACGGAGTACTTAGAAAAACTAACGCTCCTGATTTCTAGTATTTTAATATATGCAGATTCGCCTAGTCGAGTTCACAATGTTATTTTCAGTTTTCTCTTTCCAATCATTAATGCCGGCAACTTGTATTGCAATGTCAGATACCTTGGCCGTGACAAGGCACATTTCTGCATGTGTTACAAATTGTTGATTCTGTTTTATGTAATGACGCATTTCACGAAATGCTCGCATAATGAATATACTTTGTTGTTCTGCAAGTTCTCCTCGAAGGACTGTTGCAAGCATATAAATTCCCTGTTCTGTAAAAGCATAGGGCATTTTCTTAATATGAAGACCTCTTTGATTACCTACTTCGTTTATAGTCACAAATTGTGACTTTAAAAAAGCTTCTGGGATTTCATCTTTTTTTAGTTGAAACATAAAATCCTCTGGAAATCTTACTTTATTACGTTTTATATATACCAAGTCAACCATATCACACCCAAAATATTCACTTGAAGCCAAGAGTATAATCTGCTAGAATTTATTATACAAAATTTGCTCCTTTCGGGAGCGGATATAAATATATGTAGTCAGAAAGGATAGTGATTGCAATGATTAAGTT
>JAZUCP010000189.1:0-6187 GCA_045639165.1 Acetatifactor sp.
TTCTGGCATTTTACAAGTTAAATTGTTGTTTTTGTACAAATTTATTGCAAAAAATATTTCTTGACACTCATTTTGGGAAAATAATCGTCAAAATCTTGTTTTTTAACCACGAAAATGGTATTGTAAAGAATAATTCCGGGATAATTTTGAAGAATTAGAAAAGAGGACATTATGAAAAGTTTACAGATTGGCTTTATCGGTCTGGGTTTGATCGGCGGTTCCATCGCCAAAGCCCTTCGTACCAATTTTAAAAATTTACATATTACTGCTTATGATATTAACAAGGATTCCCTTTTGGCAGCACAACAGGAAGGTGTGATCAACACCATCACGGAAGAGATTGATGAAAATTTTAGCAGTTGTGATTTTATATTCTTATGTGCCCCTGTTCAAAAGAATGATACCAATCTTAGTGCCGTGAAAAAGGTAATCTCCGGAAATTGTATTCTGACCGATGTAGGAAGCGTAAAAACCAGCATTCATGAAAGTATTGCTCTGGCGGGACTAAGCAGCCATTTTATCGGTGGTCACCCCATGGCGGGAAGTGAACGATTTGGATATCTTAACGCCAAGGCTTCTTTATTGGAAAATGCATATTATATTCTGACACCAACGGAGGATACCTCTCAACAGCAGTTGGATGCTTACAAGCAGCTTGTGCAGGCAATGGGGGCTCTTCCTCTGATCTTAAACTATAAGCAGCATGATTATGTCACCGCTGCCATCAGCCATCTTCCTCATGTGATTGCCGCCTCGCTGGTTAATCTGGTGCATGATGCGGATTCTGAAGAGGGAATCATGAAGCTCGTAGCAGCCGGAGGCTTTAAAGATATTACACGCATTGCCTCCTCTTCCGCCCAGATGTGGCAGCAAATCTGCCTGACCAACAAAGAGAATATCTCTTCTCTTCTAAGCGACTATATTCAGTCTCTTTCAGCCATCAAGGCAGAAATCGACAGTCAGAATCCGAATACGCTTTATGATTTTTTTGATCAGGCACGCCTTTACCGCGACTCCTTCGTAAATACCTCCAGCGGCCCCATTAAGCGTTGCTTTGAGTTTACTGTAGATATTGCCGACAAAGCCGGTGCACTGGCCTCTATCGCCTCTATACTGGCCGCAAACGCGGTCAGCATTAAGAACATCGGCATCACTCATAACAGAGAGCAACAAGCCGGTGCACTGCGGTTAGAATTTGAAGACGAAGCGGCTCTGGAAAAAGCAAAAGAGCTGCTGCTTGCAAAAAGTTATACCATATACGAAAAGAAGCTGTAGGGTATATTTCTTTTGTGTTGATTGACTTATTTCAGTGCTGGGTGCATTGTAGTGCTGGGCACTGTAGTGCGGTGCATTGCAGTGCGGTGCATTGTGGTGCTGGGTTGATTGTAATGCGGGGCTGGGCGCTCTCTTGGGTCTATGTTAAATTTTCTTTTATCCAGACCCAGTTTTTTTCTTCTTACGGGGTCTGGGAATTGATCTTTTTCTTATATGCCCATTTTTGATTGTAAAATATGTTTTCAGCCTTGTTTTTGGGTCTAGTCAGCATTTTTTTATCTATAGACCCCGTTTTGTAACACTTGCTTAAGTATAATCACAAAAATTCCTAGTTTCCATAAGCATTTTTCTAAATATCTTTATAGATCAATCATTTTTTCTGATATCTTAATATTGCATTTCACATTATTTTATGCTATATTTTTTATATTAGAACTATACAAGAGAGGTGATTTTTACGATTTATGAACACATGATATCTGAATCCAATAAACTGCAAAACAAAATCAATCTTCTAGAAAGCGAACTAAATACCCTTCCCGCCGGAAAGCTTGTTTGTTCCCGCAATAAAGATCATTTTAAATGGTATCAAAGTGATGGACATAACAAAGTATATATCCCAAAAAAGGATCACTCTTTGGCAGAGCAACTCGCTGTCAAAAAATATCTTTCGCTTTTACTCGAGGAACTAAAAAGCGAACAGCATGCCATTAATTTCTACTTAAGGCATCATCAAGCCAATGTGGGAAAAGCAGAGCAACTACTCTCAGAATCTTCTGAATTTCAAAAGCTTCTTGCACCGTATTTTACTCCACTATCTAAAGAGTTATCTGATTGGACGAAAACGACCTATGAACACAATTCAATATATCCCGAACAATTAATCCATAAAAGCATCTCCGGCAATCTCGTTCGATCCAAATCTGAAGCCATCATTGATATGCTCTTATTTATCAACAAAATCCCCTACCGTTATGAATGTGCTCTTCATCTTGGCGAAACTACAATCTATCCGGACTTTACCATACGTCACCCTAAGACCGGCGACATCTTCTACTGGGAACACTTTGGATTAATGGATAATCCTTCTTACGCATTCAATGCCTGCTCCAAATTACAGCTTTACACCTCGTACAAAATTATTCCATCCATCCAATTGATTGCCACTTATGAAACAAAAGATCATCCTTTAACCACAAACGCAGTTGAAAAAATTATCCAGGAACATTTTAATTAACTCCCAGACCCAATACATCAAAAAACAAGGGGCATACAGCGATAAAAACTCACTGTCATGCCCCTAAGTGACTGCAACTTGATGCAATTTTCCATTATTTGGGTCCAAATCAAATATTTTTTACCCATAGACCCACAAGCACCATTATTCCTCGGCAACCTTTATTCACTGGCAAGTTTCACCTCGGCACCCTTTGTTTATTGGCAAGCTTTATTCCTCGGCAACCGTTATTGATTGGTAATAAACATGGCATCCCCGAAGCTGAAAAACCGATAACGCTCTTTGATCGCTTCCTCGTAAGCCGCCAATACATTTACCTTGCCTGCCAGCGCGGAAACCAGCATAACCAAGGTGGATTCAGGCAGATGGAAATTGGTGATCAAACAGTCCAAAATCTTAAACCGATATCCGGGATAAATAAAGATCTCTGTATTGTCACATCCCGGATGGATCACTCCGTCCGCAGTTGACGCACTTTCCACGGTTCTGCAGCTTGTGGTTCCCACACAAATAACCCGTCCGCCATTTTTCTTGGTATCATTAATAATCTGAGCCGCCTCTTCCGACACCTGATAATATTCTGAATGCATATGATGATCCAGTATGTTTTCTTCTTTTACAGGGCGGAAGGTTCCAAGACCTACATGCAGTGTCACATATGCGATCTTTACGCCCTTCTCCTGGATCTTATCCAGCAGATCCCTGGTAAAATGAAGTCCTGCTGTAGGTGCTGCCGCGGAGCCTTCATACTTGGCATAAACGGTCTGATAACGGTTCTTATCCTGCAGCTTATGAGTAATATATGGTGGCAAAGGCATCTCGCCCAGTCGATCCAGGACTTCTTCGAAGATACCTTCATACTCAAAACGAATCAGTCGGTTCCCTTCCTCTACCATCTCCAGAACCTCTGCCTTCAGCAAACCATCCCCAAATGTCAGCCTGCTTCCCGGTCTGCATTTTTTTCCCGGCTTTACCAGAGTTTCCCACACATCACCTTCATGACGCTTTAAAAGAAGTACTTCCACATGAGCTCCCGTACCTTCTCTCTCTCCCAGCAAACGGGCGGGAATCACCTTGGTATTATTCAATACCAAACAATCCCCCTCCTGCAGATAATCACAAATATCTTTAAAGATCAAATGCTCTACTTTGCCTGTATCTTTATTTAATTTCAGAAGTCTGGAGGAAGAACGATCCTCCAGCGGGTCCTGAGCGATCAATTCTTCCGGCAGATCAAAATAAAAATCTGATTTTTTTAATGTGGTCATTAGATTGCAGCCTCTTCAATAAATGCTTTGTAACCGCGATAGGTTTCATAAATATCAGCCTTATCCGTTGCTTCCCAAGGAGCATGCATATTTAATACAGGCACACCACAGTCAATAACATTCATACCGTAAAGAGCAAGAATATATGCAATGGTTCCACCGCCGCCTACATCTACTTTACCAAGCTCTGCGGTCTGGAAGTTAATATTTCTCTTTTCGAAAATATTTCTGATATGAGCAATGTATTCTGCATTGGCATCATTAGAACCGCTCTTACCGCGGGAACCGGTAAACTTATTCAATACCATACCTTTTCCCAGGAACGCGGAGTTTTTCTTTTCAAAGCAGCCTGCGAAATTAGGATCATAGCCTGCAGAAACGTCTGAAGAAAGCATGCAGGAGTTAGCAAGACATCTTCTAAGCTTCAGATCACTGTATTCTCCCATCAGTTCCATCAACTCTGCAACACTGTTTTCGAAGAACATAGATCTCATACCGGTAGCACCTACGGAGCCAACTTCTTCCTTGTCAACCAGCAAGCAACAGATGGTTCTGTCAACCTTTTCTACATCCAGCATTGCCTGCATAGAGGTATATGCACATACTCTGTCGTCCTGTCCATAGCCCAGAATCATGCTTCTGTCAAAGCCTACTTCTCTGGTCTTTCCTGCAGGCACGATTTCCAATTCTGCTGAAAGGAAATCTTCTTCTTCAATATCGTAAGTATTCTTTAAAATTTCCAAAATACCGGATTTTACAGCTTCCTTTGCTGGCTCCATCTCATCGGAACCTTCCTTTTTGATCATCAGAGGTCTGCCGCCAACGATCAGGTCAAGCGCTTCTCCTTCGATTACCTTTGCAGCTGGCTTAGCCATCTGATCTCCGGAAAGATGTACCAATAAGTCTGAAATAAAGAATACAGGATCTTCCGGATTTTCACCGATGTTCAATTCTACAATGGTACCGTCCTTCTTAGCTACCACACCATGAAGAGCCAGAGGCTGTGCTACCCACTGATACTTCTTGATACCGCCATAATAATGGGTATCAAGGTATGCAAATCCTTCCTGCTCAAATAATGGCTGCTGCTTGATATCAATACGTGGGCTGTCGATATGTGCTCCTAAAATATTCATACCTTCGGTCAGCGGTCTGCTTCCGATATGATACATAACAACCGCCTTGTTCATACATACACTATAAACTTTATCGCCTTCTTTTACGATCTCACCGCTTTCGATCAGAGATTCTAATTCTCTATATCCTGCAGCTTCAATGGTATTCACGATCTCATCCACACATTCACGCTCTGTCTTACCATTATCCAAAAAATCACGATACTTAGCATTGAGACATTCTAATTCTTTTAACTGCTCTTCGTTGTACAAGGTCCAACAATTCTTAATTTCCATTTTCATCTTCCTCTCTAAAAGGCTGCAGCCTGGCAGCCTTTCACTTTATCTTATTCTTAGCTTCTTAAATCCACATCATATTTCTTCTTCAGGTTCTTTAAGATCTTCTTTACGAAAGCATCCACTGATTCTGCAGTAAAGGCTTCATCCTTTGGTGTAAATACCACAGTAAATGCCATACTCTTCTTATCTGCTGCGATCTGCTCGCCTTCATAAATATCAAATAGAGTAATCTTTGTGATATATTTACAGCTTTCCTGCATTACAGCTTCGATCTGTCCGCAGGTAATCTCCTTGGACATTACCAATGCCAGGTCTCTCTGCTCTTCCGCAAACTTCGGAAGTGGAGTAAATACAGGCTTCTTACCATAGTACTGTTCAAGAGCTTTCAGATCCAATTCCATAATAAATGCAGGAGTACGCATATCCAGATCTTCTGCAATATCATAAGCCAGTTTACCAAAGTAACCGATTTCCACATCACCGCACTTTACGCATGCAGTCTGATAAGGATGCAAGAAGGTATTGCTCATATTTTCATAAGTAAATTTAAGCTGAAGGGTATCTGCAATCTTTTCCGCAATTCCCTTCATAGTGTAGAAGGATTCATTTTTACCGAAAATACCTACGCAAAGTCTTGCCTTTTCATCCGGATACTGAGTCAATGGCAATTCATAAGGCATATACACATTTGCAACTTCGAACAATCTGCCTTCCAGATTGCCTCTCTTCTGGTTGCGGGCAATGGCATTGATCATGGAAGCTGCCAAAGTAGTTCTCATCAAGGACAGCTCTTCGCTGATAGGATTCATAATTCTGATGGCATTTCTCTCTGCTGCATCTTCCGGAAGTCTTAACAGATCCAGATCGGAAGGTGAGAAGAAGGAATAATGAATACATTCATAAGCACCAACGCTGCAAAGAGCTTTCTTCAATCTCAGCTCACTCTTCTGCTGAAGATTTAATCCACCGATGGTTACCTGTGCAGAAGGCAT
>JAZUCP010000190.1:0-6704 GCA_045639165.1 Acetatifactor sp.
GAGAGATATTGCCATGGGACGTTTCCGCAGTGCCACAACCAATATATTGATTGCAACAGATGTTGCGGCAAGAGGAATTGATGTGGATGATGTGGAAGTGGTCATTAATTATGATGTTCCTCAGGATATTGAATATTATGTGCACAGAATCGGACGTACCGGGCGTGCAGGAAAGAGCGGTCAGTCTTTTACCCTGGTAAGCGGTCGTGAGATCTTTAAAATTCGAGAAATTGAACGGATCTGTCATACCACCATAGAAGAAATGCAGATTCCAAACACCAGAAAGGTCATGAGATCCAAGGCATTTAAGACTCTTGACAGAGTGATTGTATATAAGGACCACGAAGATCTTGCAGTGATGAAGAAGTTTGTGGAAAAGAAAATGGTTGAGTATGAATGTGATGCACTGGATATTGCGGCTGCATTTTTAAAGGAAGCCATTGGAGATCTGGGCCAGGATATTGCGGTGGATGATTTTGAGATCAGAAAGCCGGTCAAGGATAAAAAAGATCGTCAGTTTGGAGGTAGGCGAGGCGGTCAGGAGTTTTCACGCGGAAGATTCGGTGACAAGCGGATGGGCCGGGAGCAAACCAAGGAAAGACGCGAGGGAGCCGGAAGACGCGAAGGTGCCGAAAGACGAAGCGGAGCTGGAAGGCGTGACAATGCCGAAAAACGTGAGGGTGCAGCAAGACGTGCTGGAGCCGAAAAGCGTGAGGGCGCAGCAAGACGCGGCGATACGGCAAGACGGGGAAAATCAGAAAGTGGCAAATTCTTCGGACGCAGAAAAGAAAATAAAAGCAATTAGGAGGGGAAAGAATGAGAATCGGAATGGGTTATGATGTACATCGTTTGGTGGAAGGAAGAGATCTGATCATGGGCGGTGTAAAGATTCCTTACGAAAAAGGGCTGTTGGGACATTCGGATGCGGATGTATTGCTGCATGCAATATCGGATGCATTGCTGGGAGCGGCAGCACTGGGAGACATTGGTAAACATTTTCCGGACTCAGACCCGGCGTATAAAGGGATTGACTCCCGACTGCTTTTAAAGAAGGTTGGGGAATTGATTGAAGAAAAGGGCTTTCTAATTGAGAATATTGATGCTACAATTATAGCACAGGCTCCTAAGATGCGTCCCCATATCGAGCAGATGCGAAGCAATATTGCGCAGGATCTGGGGATTACAGTGGAGCAAGTCAATGTAAAAGCAACCACAGAGGAAGGTCTGGGCTTTACCGGTTCAGGAGAAGGCATTTCCGCACAGGCGATCTGTATGTTGACCAGTCCCTTTAATCTGGTGGCAGAAGATGTACAGGCCGGTAAATGCAGCGGCTGCTTAGGGTGCAGCAGAGGGTAAACAGGTAGTATGAAACAGAGTAATAATTGGGTGAAAACAGGTGAGGAAATCCTGCATTCAGTGATCGATGCAATCGATCAGCAGGATTTTTCCGGATTAAGTAAAAACATTGAAAATACGGTCAATGAGTTTGTGCACAGTGCAGGACAAAAATACAATGCCACCCAAGAATGGCTGAAGGAAAAGCAGGCCAGAGAAGCCGCAAGGCAGGCCCAGGAGGCCCGTCAGTCAGGTGCTCGTCAGTCAGGTGCTCGTCAGACGGGGGCTGGTCAGACGGGGGCAAATGTTACGGCAGTCCAATTGTACAAGAAGAATCCTCCGGGAACCTATGTCGGAGTAGCATTTCAGGTGTTGGGGATTGTAGGTCTTGCATTGTTTGGCATGGCAACCTTTGTACTCACACTTCTCTCGTTTGCAACCGGTCTGATGGGGGTATGGCTTGCCAATATGATTACCGGTGTTCTTCTGGCTGGAAGCGGAATCATGCTTTCCTGTGGACTGAAGCTGAAGAAAAGAGTGCGGCGGTTTCGAAATTACGTCAGTCAGGTAGAAGCAAAGCAGTACGCCAGGATTGAAGATTTAGCAGCGGCGGTAGGCAAGAAAAGAAAATTTGTGGAGAAGGACATCCGGCATATGATTGATAAGGGGTTCTTTCTGCAGGGACATCTGGATCGAACCGGCACCACATTGATTACCAGCAATGCCATGTATGAACAATATCTACAGGCGGAAAATGCACGTAAGGAGAGGGAAAAAGTGGCTGTTCAGTCCCGGCAAGAAGTGGTGAATGGACAATATTCCCCACAGGTACAGCAGATTTTAGAAGAAGGAACGGCATATATTGAACATATTCGAAGATGTAATGAGGCGATTCCCGGGGAAGTTATGAGCAGCAAGTTAGAAACCCTGGAAAACATAATGAAGCGTATTTTTGAACAACTCAAGAAGGACCCGGAGAGTGGGGCCGAGCTTCAGAAATTTATGAAATATTATTTGCCTACAACCACAAAATTGCTGGATGCATATTGTGAGCTGGATGCAAGACCTTCTTACGGCAGCAATAATATTGAAACCACCAAGAAGGAAATCGAGGATACGTTGGATGTGATCAATGCCGCCTTTGCCAAGCTTTTGGACGATATGTTTGAGGAAATATCCTGGGATATTTCGGCGGATATATCTACCATGAAGACCATGCTTGCCAAGGACGGGCTTACAGGAGAGAAAGATTTTAAGATGCTATAGAGCGGGAAACTGCAGAAACGGAGGGAATAATGGAGTTCGAAAAAATGATGGAAACGGAAGTACCTACATTATCATTTGATGTAGTGGAAGAAGACGCGGTACCGGTGGTTGTGGAGAAGGCTCAGGTACAGGAAAGCGATGTTTTAAAGCAGGCACAGCTTACGGAAGAAGAACGACAGATGGTAGAATCCTTTGTGGAGAAGATCGATCTGAGCAATACCAACGCAGTGCTTCAGTATGGTGCGGCTACTCAGAAGAAGATGGCTGATTTTTCAGGAAAAGCTCTTGAGAATATTAAGTCCAAGGATTTGGGTGAGGTTGGTGATATGGTAGCCAGTCTGGTAACCCAGTTAAAGAGCTTTGATGTGGAAGAAGAAACAGGAATCATGGCTTTTTTTAAGAAAAAGGCCAACAAGATCACATCCTTAAAAGCAAAATATGATGCGGCGGAGGACAATGTTACCGCTATCGCAGATGCGTTGGAGAGTCATCAGATTCAGTTGATGAAGGATGTACAGTTTTTGGATAAGCTGTACGCAATGAATCTGGGATATTTTAAAGAGATCTCCATGTACATCCTGGCAGGTAAGGAAAAGCTGGCTCAGGCAAGAGGTGCAGAATTAGAGTCCCTGCGTGCGAAAGCGGCAGCCACCGGACTTCCGGAGGACGCTCAGAGTGTCAGAGATTATGAAAATATGTGTGATCGTTTTGAGAAAAAAGTGAATGATCTGGAGCTGAGCCGTATGATCGCCTTGCAGACCGCACCTCAGATTCGTCTGGTACAAAACTCCAATACGGTCATGATCGATAAGATCCAGTCCACTTTGGTGAATACCATTCCTCTTTGGAAGAACCAGATGGTAATTGCCCTGGGAATCGAGCATTCTACGGAAGCTGCAAAGGCACAGCGTCAGGTGTCCGATATGACCAATGAACTGCTGAAGAAAAATGCCGCAGCACTGAAAATGGCTACCGTAGAAACTGCAAAGGAAGCAGAACGAGGTATTGTGGATATGGAAACCCTGAAGAACACCAACGAAAGTCTGATCTCTACCCTGGATGAGGTAATGAAGATTCAAGTGGAAGGCCGCCAGAAACGTCTTCAGGCAGAGACAGAGCTGCAGAATATGGAAAATCAGTTGAAAGATAAGCTGCTGCAGATTAGCACCGGTGCATAAAAAACAGTTGACAAAACTTTAAATTTTGCATATCCTATGTATTAGATAGGTAAAAGGCAGTGAGCGAAAAGAGTATTCTCCCGGATGTCACAGAGAGGGAATGTCATCGATTGGAAGCAGTCCCGGCGTGAAAGGAGAGGAAGTGCATTCGTGAGCTGATTCGGACAAAGCGCAGAATCGCTTCCGGCATTATGGTTAGGCCGGACGACGAACGTGAGTATCTGAATCCGTAAGCGTGCGTTAAACGCATTGAGGGAAAGGCATATGCCTTTAATTAGAGTGGAACCGCGGATAAATTCGTCTCTTGCAGAGGAGTTTATCCGCTTTTTATTTTTTGTTTTGGAAACTGGTTATTTTATATCGTTTGTAGAATGATTTAAGGTGTTAAGCATACAAAAAATAAAATATGGATCAATCTATATGCCGATTTTACAAGTCTGAGATAGGTTTAAGCAGATAGAAGTTAAGTTTTCTGCATTTTATATGCTACAAAACTATATATTTATAAACTGTGGGCAAATAGTTTTCCTATTTTCCATAATTATAGATGCTAAGAATACAAATAGGAAGCAGATAGATTGCAGTTTTTCTGCATTTATAGCTGCTGAAGTGGCTTTTTAACGAAATATTTCGACTCTGCCGATTCTCAAGAATGGTAAATCAGGCAATAGATGATGCAATAGGAGGTGCGGTATGGGCTTTATCCAAAATATCAGGGATGAGATTCAGATTATTCGAGAGAGAGACCCGGCAATCCATTCCTGGATGGAAGTATTTTTATATCCCAGTTTTAAGGTAATGCTGCATTATCGACTGGCACATAAATTGTATGAAAAAGAGCATTATTTTTTGGCAAGATACATTTCTCAAAGAGGGGTACGCAGAACTGGAATTGAGATCCATCCCGGAGCCAAGATCGGAAAGGGATTGTTCATTGACCATGGTAATGGCGTTATTATCGGAGAGACGGCTGTGATCGGAGATAATGTTACCCTATACCAGGGGGTAACTCTGGGTGGTACTGGTAAGGAGCACGGGAAGCGTCACCCCACTGTGGAAGATAACGTAATGATCAGTGCAGGTGCCAAGGTACTGGGTTCTTTTACCATAGGTGCTAATTCCAAGATCGGAGCAGGAAGTGTGGTACTATCGCCGGTGCCGCCTTATTCTACTGTAGTGGGTGTTCCGGGTCGGGTGGTAAAGCGTCACAATCAATCCGTACCCCAGGCAGAACTGAATCAGACAGACCTTCCGGACCCTGTAAAAGAAGATATTGCGTCACTGAGACACAGCAATACAGAGCTGATCAACAGACTGCTTGAGCTGGAAGAAGAGGTTCGGCGGTTAAAGAGCAGGGAAGATGAAAAAACGAATCAAGAAGAAAAGGAGATAAAGGAATGAAATTATTTAATACGTTAACCAGAAATGTGGAAGAATTTATTCCCAATGTGGAAGGCAAGGTAAATATGTATACTTGTGGTCCTACTGTATATCATTTTGCTCACATTGGTAATTTGAGAAGTTATATTATGGAGGATGTGCTGGAGAAGACCTTGCGTTATTCAGGATATGATGTGAAGCGTGTCATGAATATTACGGACGTAGGACATTTGTCAGACGACGCGGACAGCGGCGAAGATAAGATGCTGAAGGGTGCAAAGAGAGAGCACAAGACGGTTATGGAGATTGCAAAGTTTTATACAGATGCATTCTTTGCAGACTGTGCAAAATTAAATATCAAAACACCGGACGTAGTAGAACCTGCAACCAATTGTATCGATAACTTCATTGAAATGGTACAGGCACTTTTGGATAAGGGGTATGCTTATCAGGCGGGAGAAAATATTTATTTCGATACCTCTAAGCTGAAGGAATATTATGTATTCGGTAATCAGTCTGAAGAAGAACTGATGGTGGGTGTACGTGATGATGTAACCGAGGATGAGAATAAGAAGAATAAGAATGATTTCGTGCTTTGGTTTACAAAGTCAAAATTTGAGGATCAGGCTTTAAAATGGGATAGTCCATGGGGCGTTGGTTATCCGGGATGGCATATTGAATGCTCTTGCATCAGCATGAAGCATCTGGGTGAATATATGGATATTCACTGTGGCGGTATTGACAATATGTTCCCTCATCATACCAATGAAATTGCGCAGAGTGAAGCATATTTGGGACATAAATGGTGTAATTACTGGTTCCATGTACATCATTTAAATGATCAGTCCGGTAAGATGAGTAAATCCAAGGGTGAATTCCTGACTGTTTCCCTGTTGGAGAACAAGAATTATAATCCGCTGGCTTACAGACTCTTCTGTCTACAGTCCCATTACAGAAAACCTTTGGTATTTTCTTATGATGCGTTGGATCAGGCATCAGGTACTTATAAGAAGTTAAAGAACCGAATTGCAGAGCTTTCAAAAGAAGGTGAAGTAAATGAGACGGCAGTACAGGAATATAAGAATAAATTTGTGGAAATAGTAGGTAATGATGTAAACACCTCCATGGGAATCACCTTATTATACGATGTTTTAAAGACAGAATTGAATGGTCCTACAAAGCGTGCGATTATTGATAGCTATGATTATGTCCTGAGTCTGGATCTTTTAAAGGAAGAAACGGCAGCAGATGGTGGTGTGGATGCCGAGTTGGAAGCATTTGTGCTTGCGAAGATTGAAGAGCGTAAAGCTGCGAAGAAGGAAAAGAACTTTGCAAGAGCTGATGAGATCAGAAACGAGCTGCTGGAGAAGGGTATCGTGATCAAGGATACTCGTGAAGGAGTAAAATGGGAGAGAGCTTAGATTTGGAGATGAACCGTATCGAACCGTCGAAAGAGAGTGCTGGTATATTAGAACAGATCAAGGAAGCATTTCAGTGTGGCAAGGTGGATGTACGTGCATATTCACCCTTGACACTGGCATATAT
>JAZUCP010000191.1:0-3196 GCA_045639165.1 Acetatifactor sp.
ATTCACCTGGAACGTTACCGACTTAATACCCGCTTCGTCACCATCCAGATAATCCAGCACTTCCAATGCGAATCCCTTACGTTCCGCCCATCTGGTATACATACGATACAGCATACTGCACCAGTCACAGCTTTCCGTACCGCCTGCACCGGCATTTAATTTAAGAATTGCATTATTTTTGTCATATTCTCCCGACAGAAGGGTTCCAATTCTCAGATCATCGAATTCCTGCTTGAATTCTGCAAGTTCTCCTGCAATTTCAGGAATTAACGACTCATCATTCTCTTCGTATCCCATCTGGATCAAGGTCAATATGTCGTCATATTGATCCGCCAGTTTGCGGAATACACCCACTGTATCCTTGAGATTTTTTAATTCTTTCATTTGCTTGTTAGATCGGTCAGGATCATCCCAAAATCCGGGTTCCTCCATATCCCGTTCTAACTCTTCGATCCTCTTTAACTTACTATCTAAGTCAAAGTGAATCCCTCACTTCCGCTAAAGGTGTTTCATAGGTCAATATTTCTGATTTCATCTGATCCAATTCTACCACTTAACGTCACCTTCTTTCTACTATTTTCTACCGCAGCACTGCTTATATTTTTTCCCGCTTCCACAAGGACATGCATCATTCGGATACACTTTTTCATCATCCTTCTTAACGGGCGCCTTTACTACAGATGCATCCTTATTGGTTCCGGTTGCTTTCGCTACCTGTTCTCTTTGAACACTCTGCTCTACTCTTACATGGAACAATGCACGTACGGTTTCTTCTTTAATGTTCTGAGTCATTTCCTCGAACATCTCATAACCATGAATCTTGTATTCAACAATCGGATCTCTATGTCCATATGCCTGCAGACCAATTCCCAGACGCAGCTGATCCATATCATCAATATGGGAAGTCCATTTTCTGTCAATTACCTTCAACAGAATCACTCTTTCCAATTCACGGATTGTTTCAGCTTCTGCAAATTCTGCCTCCTTGGCTTCATACAGCTTAACAGCTTCTTCCTTTAACTGCTGCTTCAGACTGTTCTTCTTCGCCTTTTGCAATCTTTCCGGACCAATCGGTTCCAGAGGAACAGTTGGAAGTAGAAGAGCATTTAATTCCTTGAAATCCCATTCTTCTGAATCCACATCATCATTGATACTAATATCCACGCAGGTTTCTACAATATCTGTAATCATCTTGTAGATCACATCTCTCATACTCTCGCCGTTTAATACACGATTTCTTTCCTCGTAAATCACCTGACGCTGCTCGCTCATAACGCGGTCATATTCTAACAGATTCTTACGAATACTAAAGTTATTATTTTCAATCTTCTTCTGTGCAGATTCAATGGCATTACTCAACATCTTATGCTGAATTTCCTGATTCTCAGGAATACCAAGTGTATTGAACATGGTAATGAGACGCTCAGAACCGAACAATCTCATCAGATCATCTTCCAATGAAATAAAGAACTTGGATTCACCGGGATCTCCCTGACGACCGGAACGACCTCTCAGCTGATTATCAATACGTCTGGATTCATGTCTTTCTGTACCAATGATCTTTAAACCGCCGGCTGCTTTTGCTTCTGCATCCAGCTTAATATCAGTACCACGACCTGCCATATTGGTGGCAATGGTAACGGCACCATGAACACCTGCATCCGCTACAATTTCAGCTTCCAGCTCATGGAATTTCGCATTCAGAACCTTATGCTGAATTCCCTTTCTGGTCAGAATCTTACTCAGCTCTTCACTGGCTTCAATGGTGATGGTACCAACCAGTACCGGCTGCCCCTTTGCATGAGCTTCCTCTACTGCCGCTACGATCGCACGTAATTTCTCCACTCTGGTTTTAAATACTGCATCCTGATGATCAATACGCATTACCGGAAGGTTTGTAGGTACTTCCACTACATCCATTCCGTAGATCTCACGGAATTCATTTTCTTCCGTAAGTGCAGTACCGGTCATACCTGCTTTCTTTTCATATAAATTAAAGAAGTTCTGGAAGGTAATGGACGCCAAAGTCTTACTCTCACGCTTTACCTTTACACGTTCCTTTGCTTCAATCGCCTGATGAAGTCCATCCGAATAACGACGTCCCGGCATGATACGTCCGGTAAATTCATCTACGATCAAAACTTCATTATCTTTTACAACATAATCTTGGTCTCTGAACATCAAGTTATGTGCTCGAAGTGCCAGAATAATAATATGCTGAATTTCCTGATTTTCCGGATCCGCAAAGTTATCCAAATGGAAGAAATTCTCTACTCTTTCCACACCTTGTGCAGTCAGATTGATGATCTTGTCCTTTTCATTTACAATAAAATCACCGGTTTCCTTCTGTTCGATACCCATGATCGCTTCCATCTTGGTCAGATCCTGCATATCTTCACCACGCTTCATTCTACGTGCAAGCAAATCACACATCTCGTACAGAGCAGTTGATTTGCCACTCTGACCGGAAATGATCAGCGGTGTTCTGGCTTCATCGATCAATACAGAGTCCACTTCATCGATGATGGCATAATTCAGTCCTCTCAATACAAGCTGCTCTTTATAGATTACCATATTGTCTCTCAGATAATCAAATCCCAACTCATTATTGGTTACATAGGTGATGTCACAATTGTAGGCCTTTTGTCTTTCTTCCGCAGACATACTATTTAATACAACGCCTACACTTAATCCTAAAAATTCGTGCACCTGTCCCATCCACTCTGCATCTCGCTTTGCAAGATAGTCGTTGACAGTAACAATATGCACACCCTTTCCTGTTAATGCATTTAAATATGCGGGCAAAAGACAAGTCTGGGTCTTACCTTCACCTGTCTTCATTTCAGAAATACGTCCCTGGTGCAAAATCACGCCACCCATCAACTGTACTCTATAATGCTCTGTTTTCAAAATACGTCTGGTTGCTTCACGCACAGTCGCATAAGCTTCAACGAGAAGATCATCCAATGTTTCTCCTGCTGCCAAACGATCTTTATATTCCTGAGTTTTGTTTTTCAGCTCCTCATCGGAAAGCTCCATCATCTGGGGACGAAGTGCTTCAATCTTATCTACGATTGGAGTAATCCGCTTTAATTCTCTTTCACTATGAGTTCCAAACCACTTATTAAATACACCCATTTTAATTCCATCCTTTATATCATTGCATTATTGCAAAGCTCAAAGATTATTGTACCAG
>JAZUCP010000192.1:0-2589 GCA_045639165.1 Acetatifactor sp.
GCAGCAGGCTACAAATTTATGTGCTCCCAGTACATCTCTTGCATAATCCATCAGTTTATTTAAGATCTGCTTTCCGTAGCCCTTCTTCGTAAACGCCGGCCCGATGGCAATGCCGGTCTCACCGCAGACACCTTCTTCCAATCGTTCCAGACCGGCGAAGCCTATGGCCTGACCCGATGCCTTTTCATATACAAGCCAGTTATACTCATGGGTGGCCTCAAATGCAATGGTTCTTTCCATTCGAGCCTGTGCCTCCTCCTCAGACGTGGTCACATTCCAGAGCATATATCTTGCACTTTCCTCATGACACCATAAATTATAATACATATCCCGCCAATCCTCCTGGCAAGCCTTTTTAATCACCAGATCTTTTGTTTCCAGCATAACTATCATCTGAAACCTCCTCATCAATCACTTTAAGATGACTTTTCAACCTATTTTTTGACCTTTCTGTCATCTGAATTCCTATCAACAATAATTTCAGATGACTTTTCTGGCACTTTTGCAGTATTTTTGTCATCCAAAACCTCACCTAAAGACAAATTCAGATGACTCTTCCTGTAATTTCTGCCTCTCCAGACAGACGAAACCTTCTTTTTTTACACTTTCATCTGATTCTCAAATCAGTTTTCTTGCTCCGAATCTCCTATGGTTTTCTTTCTTTAAGTCCCAGCATCTGAAAACCACCGCATCTTCTCCACCAGTTCCGCCAACACATACTCCTTTGCCGGCACCACTATGGCCTGATCCCCCAACACCTGCCGGGTCACTTTTAACTCCATCTCCATACGATATTTGAAATGTGCAGACATGTCCTCCACGTCCTGAAAAGGATGCTTTTTTCCATAGGGGGTATCGTTCAAATACCGAAGCATCAGTGGATACCACATCTCAACCCCGTTCTGGTCGGAACGCTCCGTCTTGATGCGAGTTATATTTTCCTCGATCTGATCAGACCGAAGATAAATCATGAGAAAATTCTTGTACTTCAGCGGTGCAAACAGCTCCCGGAAAATATCCAGAATCTGCTCCTCCTCCAGATCATAGTAAAGCAGCAACTCCTCCATTGTATTCTGGAAAAAGGAACACTCAAACACATTGCCCCCAGTGTCAAAGGCCTCATAACGCCTTTTTAAGATCGTCAAAAAATCCTCCAGACTCCGACGGCCATTATAGATTTCGTACTGCTCCATATACTCATAAAAATCCCTGCGTTCCGCCAGAATCCGAGTGTAGGTAACAATATAAAATGCACATTCACGATAAGTATTCTTTTGAATTTCCTCTGTCAGATCAGGAAAAGAGGCAAGCGCATCCTGATACTGTTCTTCGGTCATGTAAGTACACCAGGCTAATTCCACCGGAGAATAATCCCCCTCCCAGTAAACATGATAGTCCGGCAACGCCTGCCCCAAGAGACGCAGCAATGTAGTTTTCCCGGTTCCCTGAATGCCTTCTATAAAAATATTCTTGCTCATTCTCCACTGTCCCTTCCTAGCTTTAACACCTTCCGCAAAACCTGACCGCTGCAACCCATATCTACAAAGCCCAATTTATCTGCTAGCCCAATGGAAGCCTCATTGTCCTTATCCACCAAAAGGGCCACCTGCTCAAAGCCAAGCTCCTCCCGGCCATAGTCCAGAATTGCCTTACAAACCTCATATGCAATTCCTCTTCCCTGCCAGGACGTACCGATCATATATCCCAGATACGGCAGATCATCCATCTGATCCACCCCGCCGGAAATTGTGGGAGCCTGTGCTGCAGATCCTTCAGTCGTTGTGGGAGCCTGCAAAAAACCAGCCCGTCCGATCACTTCTCCCGTTTCCTTCAAAACGATGCTCCACACCCCGTATTCATAAAATCGATAATGGTGCCGATACTCCCTGATATAGGCAGCTTCCCCTTCCTTGTCTCCGTGGAAATCTTCCATATATCTTTGGATTGCCGGCTCCTGATATATCTTTTCAAAAGCTTCACAGTCCTCCGGGATCATCTCCCGCACCAGACACCGATTGGTTTCCAGAATGTCCCAAGGAATTCCTTTTTCCCGGCGATACACTCTTTCATAAACATCCATATTGAGTGCATGGGGATCTTCTACCGCATATGCAGTCTGGGACAGATCCTGATCCTTATTGCCTTCATGCAGCCACGCCGCCACCGGCAGCCCCATACTTTTCAGCCACTTTAAATCCTTTTCCCGATCCACCACGTACAGCCATTCTTCCTTGGGATTAACCTCAAAATCCCCAACCTCACTGCATATAATCACTTTTTTTAAATATCTTTTCACGTTTTACTTTACCTTCCAAAGATTTTCGGTTATCATACTTGTATTAACTATTCGCACAGGACAGAACTTGAAAAACAAGATTCCCGCCCGCTCGGCACTGCCCTTTACGAATATTATACCACTTTATTCATAGAAAGGAATATTATTATGGCACAGAATCCTATCGTTACAATTACAATGGAAAATGGTGACGTAATCAAATTGGAATTATATCCTGAAATCGCACCTACTTCTGTTAACAACTTTATCAGTCTCGTGAAGAAGAACTTCTACGATGGTCTGATCTTCCATCG
>JAZUCP010000193.1:0-8201 GCA_045639165.1 Acetatifactor sp.
TAGGAGCTTTATGAAAAAGACTTTTAAAACCATTCACAAAAAATTTTTGATTGATCACCATAAGGATCACAGTCAAGAGCAACTGAACCAGTCCAACTGCAACCGGATTGTGTTCAAATAATGCCGGCAGAGGCCAATTCCACATCATATGCCCCATGGAAAAGTACATTAATATCACCAGAAAACCAAGTGAAATAACCAATCTTTTTTTCAAAACAGGCGTTTCCACATCCATCAGGTCCTGTTCCAATCCGGAATTCTGCCCGCCGTCTACCCGCTCAAAATCGTCCTCAGGATCATTTCCTTTTAAAGAAGCATGGTATCCGGCCTGACGAACTGCCGCAAGGATCTGCTCCGTATCTGCATTTCCTTCCACGCCCATGGAGTTGGTCAACAAACTAACCGAACAGGATGTGACTCCCGGCACCTTAGACACTGCTTTTTCCACTCTCGCACTGCAGGCAGCACAACTCATGCCTGTTACTGAATACTGTTTCTCCAACTCTCCACCTCACTTCCCAATACAGATCTCTTCCAACTACAGAAAAAGACCTGTACATATGTACAAGTCTTTCAAAATGGATGGAGGTGGATTCGAACCACCGAAGCAATTTGCAGCAGATTTACAGTCTGTCCCCTTTGGCCACTCGGGAATCCATCCATGCAGGAACTACATCCTGACAATGTGAAATTGTATCACATGTTTATACAAAATGCAATATTTTATTCCGCATTTTTATGAAACTTTAAAATCATTGCAGAGGTCTTTGGCATGGTAATATTAATCTTACCCGCCTTGACCTCATATTCCTTATGCTCCAGCGAGTATCCTCCATCATAGGTGGACAAAAGCTGAATCATGGTTCCTTCTTTCCCAGTTCCGGCTTCCCAAACCGTTACCGTCTTGGTGATCTCGTGATCATTGTTATTTACCAACACAATGCACTGATCCTTCCGGTCAAAACGGGCGTATGCAAGATAATTATAATCCGCATCGATATATTTTAAAGACCCCGTCCGCAGTGCGGGAATATCTTTACGAAGTCGAATGATATTCTTATGGAAGCCGATCATATCCCAATCTTCCCTTCCCCAGGGATAGGTTCTTCTGTTGTCAGGGTCCGTAAAGCCGCAAAGCCCGGCTTCATCACCATAATATATGGTAGGGGCACCCATCCAGGTCATCTGCATCACAACCGCTTCTCTAAAGACTGCTTTGTTTACATTCTGATTGGCTGCCTCTGGACCTAAGGTGGAATTTCTTCCCACTCTGTGATTGGTCCTTGTCAAGAATCGGGAATGATCATGGTTAGAAAGCTCATTCATAGCTACCTGCCAACTTGGCATTGCAAAATTGGCCGTGTGATGCTTCATAGCACCCCAGAAACAATCTGCATTTCCCAAAAGATCCTCTCTAAAGTCATCACTATGCTTTTCCATACCAGTCAAAAACCAGGTAATAGGCTCCATAAAAGCATCGTAATTCATAACCGTATCCCATTCATTGCCCTGCAGCCAGTCCCTTGTATTACCATAATGCTCCGCCAGAATGATGGCATTGGGGTTGGCTTCCTTCACCACTCTTCGAAACTCCTGCCAGAAATGATGATTAAACTCCGGAGTGTGTCCCAGGTCTGCTGCCACGTCCAATCTCCATCCGTCTGCATTAAATGGAGGTGACACCCATTTGGCGGCTATTTTTAAAACATAGGAGAATAAATCCTCCGAGCCTTCATAATTTAATTTCGGAAGAGTATCATGTCCCCACCAGCCATCATAGCTGTGATTATAGGGCCAATGATCTCCTCTAAAAGCAAAATAATCCCTGTAGGGGCTGTCCTTGGAAACAAAGGCACCCTTTTCATAGCCGTTCGCATTCTCATAAATGCGTTCCCTATCAATCCATTTATTGAAAGATCCACAGTGATTGAACACACCGTCCAAAATCACCTTGATGCCTCGCTTGTGAGCTTCTTCTACCACCTTAATAAACAATCCATTGCTGGCTTCCAGATTGGCCTTGTTGGTAACCCGATTGATATATCTGGTGGCATGGGTATTGTCCTTATCCCCTTTTTCCAGAACCTTGCCCTGGTCTTCCACAATTTTCCCAAAATGAGGGTCAATATAATCATAATCCTGTATATCGTATTTATGATTGGATGGCGATACAAACAGCGGATTAAAATAAATTGCTTCAATGCCCAGACTCTCCAGATAATCCATTTTATTCAGGACTCCCTGTAGATCTCCTCCGTAAAACTCCCGCACATCCATCTGGGCCGGATATTGATACCAGTTATCCACATGATGCACATGATCTCCGATATAATTATATTCATCTGTTAAGACATCATTAAAGGGATCTCCGTTACAAAAACGATCCACATAAATTTGGTACATGACTGCACCTTTTGCCCATTCCGGGGTCTTAAATCCCGGAAAAATCACAAAATCATAATACTCATTGGCATCCTTTACAATCCCTCTGGTATCATAAATGGCAGAAATCTTGCCGGTTTCCACCAGGAAATGATAATTCACCTTTTCCTCTGTCAACTGCAGCTTATATTCATAATAATCAAAGCATTCATCCGCCTCTGCTTTCTTCATTAAGTACGGATAATTTTTATATACAAACAACACCCTATCCACATTGTTCTTGGCGGTTCTGAATCGAATGGTAACCACGTCATATGGAACCGGCTGGGATGGTGTTACATAATTTTCTGTCGTGTCGCTAAATAAACCTTTTCTGTTAAAAACAGGTCTCATCGATGCAATGTAAAGCTGGTTGTATTCTGGCCTTCTTAACTGGTTCAAGTCCATTTTGTGCACCCCTTGTCGGATTTGTTCTTAGTCATACATTGTTATTGTACTGGAAAGTAGGAGGAACTTCAAGTGTAATTATCGGATTTTATAAAGAAAAGAATGGAAAAAAGGACAGCCTCGATAGCTGTCCTTTTAGAGAAGGTATTTCTTTCTTATGGGGTATAGCAAAAAACTATATATAATGTATTGGGGGGGTTACGAGTATTATATTACCAGTAGACCCTCATTTTGACAATACGCCATTTTCACAAATATTACAATTCCATTTATGGTTTTTTGTTAGTTTTTCACAAAAAGCGCTTCAAATTCTTCTCTGCCGATTTTTTCCTTTTCCAGAAGGAGCTCTGCACAGGCATGTAAGATAGCCTCGTTCTCTAAGATGATCGCCTTTGCCTTTGCATAGCAGTCATCAATAATGGCTTTCACTTCCATATCGATGGCGCCGGCCACTGCTTCACTATGGGACTTTGCATGTGCCAGATCACGTCCGATAAATACCGCATCGTCGTCCTCATCATAACAGATCACACCGATATTTTCAGACATACCGAATCGGCTGACCATACGTCTTGCCACCTTTGTTGCCCGCTTAATATCACTGGAGGCTCCTGTTGTAATATCCTTGAAAATAATCTCCTCTGCGATTCTGCCGCCTAAGGATACCATAATATCCTGGAGCATACGTCCCTTGGTCAAGAACATTTCATCTTTTTCGGGAAGGGGCATGGTATAGCCCGCAGCTCCTGAACCCGTAGGAATGATGGAAACCGTATAAACAGGTCCTACATCCGGAAGCAAGTGGAATAAAATCGCATGTCCCGCTTCATGATAAGCGGTGATCTTCTTTTCCTTATCTGAAATAATGCGGCTCTTCTTCTCCGCACCGATACCTACTTTTACAAAGGATTTCTCAATATCCGCTTGTTTTACGAAGCCTCTGCCCTCTTTGGCTGCACTGATGGCTGCCTCGTTTAAAAGATTCTCCAGATCCGCTCCCGTAAATCCTGCAGTAGTCTGTGCCACCTGCTTCAGATCCACATCTTCAGCCAGGGGCTTATTCTTAGCATGGACCCTCAGAATCTCTTCTCGTCCGCCGATATCAGGCGTTCCCACCGTTACCTTACGGTCAAAACGACCGGGTCTTAAGATTGCCGGGTCCAGAATATCCACGCGGTTGGTTGCTGCCATCACGATAATGCCTTCATTCACACCAAATCCGTCCATCTCTACCAACAACTGATTCAGGGTTTGCTCTCTTTCATCATGACCGCCGCCCATACCGGTACCGCGGCGTCTTGCCACCGCATCAATTTCATCAATAAATACAATACAAGGTGCATTCTTCTTGGCTTCAGCGAACATATCTCTCACGCGGCTGGCACCTACACCTACAAACATTTCCACAAAGTCCGATCCAGAGATACTAAAGAACGGAACGCCTGCTTCTCCTGCCACAGCCTTAGCCAATAAGGTTTTACCGGTTCCGGGCGGTCCCTCCAGCAACACACCCTTAGGAATTCTGGCACCTACCTTGGTATATTTTCCCGGTGCTTTTAAGAAATCCACGATTTCCGCCAGCTCTTCCTTTTCTTCCTGAAGTCCGGCAACCACTTTAAAATTGGCCTTATTGTCACCCTGGGAAAGCTTTGCCCGACTTTTCCCGAAATCCATCATTTTGGCATTGCCGCCGCCACCTGCTTGTCTGGCATTCATCATCATAAAGAAGAACATACCCAATCCTGCCAGCATGATAATAGGAAGCATATTGTTCAAAAACCAGCTCTCTCTCTGAATGTCTCTTACTTCCGGATCATATCCGTTTTCTCTGGCCAAGTCCTCCAGATCGGTAATATCCGTAGCGTAGATCTGCTTGGTTTCATTATCAAAAACTACCGTAGCATATCCGGTTGGAGCCTCCCTATTGGGGGTAATAATGATCCTCCGTATAGTTCCTGCCTGCAGGTCCGTTTCATACTGTACCTGAGTATATGTCTCCCCCTGATTCTTCATGGTTTCCAAGCCGAACATCAGCAGCAAAAGAATCGCCACAAAGATCAGATAGGAGCCAAAACCTTTTGATCTTTTTTTCAATTTTCCCTCCTCGCATGACAAAAAAATCCACTGTCATACTCAACTTATCATTAATCAAATTTAACCACGCCGATATAAGGAAGATTACGGTATCTTTGATCATAATCCAGACCATAACCTACCACGAATTCATCCGGAATCTGGAACGCGGTATAATCCACCGGCACCTGAATCACTCTTCTGTCCGGCTTATCCAAAAGTGTACATAATTTTAAGGAATTCGGCTTTCTATCGCGCAGCATTTCCAGCAGATAGCTTAATGTACGTCCGGAATCCACAATGTCTTCCACAACAATCACTTCTTTTCCTTGTAAAGATTCATCCAAATCCTTCACGATTTTTACAACACCGCTGGATTTTGTATCGCTTCCGTAGCTGGAAACGGACATAAAATCAAGGGATACAGGAACCGTAATTCTCTTCGCCAGCTCACACATAAAGAAGGCTCCACCCTTTAATACGCAAACAAGATGCACCTGCTTTCCTGCATAATCTTTGCTGATCTGTTCACCGATCTCCTGAATCTTTGCATTTACCGCTTCTTCTGATAATAATACTTCTATACGCTCTGCCATATGTTCTCCTTTCATTTTACCCATTGTACCTGTAAAATCTTTTTTGTATTTTTCGTTATTTTGTAATGTTCGCTTATCCGATAACCAACCAGCCAAAGCACATGATCCTCTTCCGCAATCAATGGTATCCTGTCTCGCTGCATTTGAGGAATCTTCTCAGTTATCATATAACTTTTCAGTTTCTTATGCTGCAGGTCTTTGCTTCCACGAATGGTCAGATAGTCCCCTGTTTGTCTGGTGCGGACGTTAAGCCATTTAGTTATTTTATCATAATCAAACCATTTCGTACACATATTTTCAGTAATGTTTTGAAAAAATAACGTTTTTTCCTCCATATCTGGGTCTACAGCAAGTAAGGTGAACTCCATTTTGCTTCCGTCCGGCAAAAACACCTCCTGACTTTCACCAGGAAAGTGGAGTTTAGGAACCGGAATATGAAAGCCTTCCGACGCTTTCTCCGCCTTGTTTCCTCTCTCTAAGCGAACCTTCTCATAGATCCTTTGGCCCTGTATCCCATAAGGCAGATGAATCCGGCGGTTTCCATTATTGTAAAACAAGGAAAGGATCTCTTCAATATGAGTGGCTGTAATATCCTGCTGCCCGGGTGCCAATTCCTTCAGAATATATAAGAGCATTCGCTTTTGAATCACCGGATGCTGCTTTAAAAAGGCCTCTACGACAAGTTCCACATATCCTTCCCGTCCGTAAGATATTTCCACGCAAGAATCCAGTGCCTCCAAGGTCTGCTCCTCCAGATATGCCTCCTCCTGAGCAAAGATATCTGCTGCCCGGCACATATTTCCTACGCACCCACCGGCAATATGCTCCTGCACATAGGGCAGAATATTTCTGCGAATACGGTTTCTGGTATAATCGTCCGTATCATTGGTGGCGTCTATTCTATATTCTACACCACATTCTTTCAGATATTCCTCGATCTCCCATCTTTCCAGACACAAAAGGGGACGCACAATATTTTCCCGCACAGGCAATATGCCCGCCATTCCCTTCAGCCCGGTTCCTCTAAACAGATGAAAGAGCATGGTTTCGGCTCTGTCATTGCTATTGTGTGCCACTGCAATTTTATTCGCACCAAACCGCCCACAGGCTTTGGAAAAGGCCTCATATCTGGCCATTCTTCCTGCCTCTTCAGTACCCATACCCAGTTCCTTGGCCATGGTCTGCACATCCACTTCTTCCAGCACAAATGGGATCTGCTCCTTTTCACACAAACTTCTTACATAGGCTGCATCCTCACCGGCCTCCTGCCGAATTTTGTGATTCACATGCACCACATACAGTTCTATCCCGAGAATCTCCCGAAGTTTCAACAACGCAAACAAGAGGCAAATAGAATCTGCCCCTCCTGATACGCCCAAAACAACCTTGTCCCCGGTTTCAAACATGGCGGTTTTTCTGCAATATGCCAGCACTTTATTTTCCATGCGTTTTTCATAAGTCCATTCTGTTTTCATAATTTTACTATACTGATATTTCCGGCAAATTGCAATACCTTATCTGCTCTGAAATATCTCCAGTACCAGAATCGTCATATCATCCCGGATGTGACCGCTGGCAGACTTCAATGCAAACTGCAGAATCCTCTGCGCAATTTCCGCCGGAGAGCAATCCCTCATATCTCGCAGATATTGTGCCAGAAGATCCTCACATTCCACGCCGCTGAAGGCATCCAGCACCCCATCCGTAACCATAACCAGATAATCCCCGTCCATCATCTCTCTGGTAATGCATTCATCCTCATTTCGAAAGAAAATTCCCAAAGGCAGTCTGTGCAAAGCAATGGGCTCCACATACATACTGCTTTTGATAAAGGACATGGCAGCCCCCAGCTTTCGAAATTCACATTGTCCCGTATACAGATCCAGACTGCAAACATCCAATGTGGACATATTGGACATCTGCCCCGTAGCCAGAAGGGTATTGTTTACAATATTTACCGCAGCTCCCACACTGTGCCCCGCTTCCAGCAGATTCTCCATCCTCTCGATCACTGCACTGCTTTCCTTGCAGGCCTTCTCACCAGAACCCATTCCATCGGACAAAATGGCCACAACTTTTCCACATTCCAGCTCCATAATGGAATAGTTATCCCCGGACATCTTCTCCGTCTCCCTTACTGCACGTGCATAACCGGTCAATACAGTAAAAGGTGTATCCTCTAAGAAAAAGAAGGTCTGTTCCTCCTGATCCACCATGGATGGACTCTGCACAGACAGATTCAGCCGCTTGTCCAGGATTACAGAAAGCATATCTGCCACATCTCTGGCCGGGCAGCACTGATCCCCATCTGCAGCCATTTTAACATGCAGAGAGGTTCTGCCTCCTTCTTCTATGTAATAAATATCCTTAATGATCAGCTTCTCCTTTGAAAGAAGACGGACTACTTTTTTCTTCAATCGTTCCGGCAAAGGTATGCACACAGCCGTCTCCTCTGCCACTTTCTGCAAGATCCGGGACACCTCCCACAAATTATCTTTCAGCGCCTGCATGGATTCCTGCAGGGCGTGTGCCCGTACCTTCTGCTGCCTGCTGCCCTCTTCTGCGACAAGCTCCTCAAAGCTCTCCGCCAATTCCTGAAAGGAATCCGCATACATCAGCAATTTCTTTTTCCCATATTCTCCATATACTTTCTCTTCTACCATTATGTATCCCTCCGCAGAAATATACTAATTCATCTGAGGC
>JAZUCP010000194.1:0-4140 GCA_045639165.1 Acetatifactor sp.
TCGCCAGGGTTTGAAGTTTCGATTAATGGAAGGTCAGCAGGTCATTGTGGGCGGAACCATAGATGTCTACGAAAGAGATGGTAAATATCAGCTTTATGCAAAGCATATTGTACTGGATGGTGCAGGGCTTTTGTATGAAAAGTTTGAAGCACTGAAAAAGGAATTAGAAGAGCTGGGTATGTTTGCCAGTGAGTATAAGCAGCCCATTCCCCGGTTTATTAAAACATTGGGAGTGGTTACCGCAGATACAGGTGCAGCAATCAGAGATATTATACAGATTGCTTCCAGAAGAAATCCTTACGTGCAGATCATATTGTATCCCGCTATCGTCCAGGGAGAATCTGCGGCCGAGAGTATTGTAAATGGTATTCATGCTTTGGAAAAACTGGGCGTGGATGTTATGATTGTAGGGCGAGGCGGCGGTTCCATTGAGGATTTGTGGGCGTTTAATGAGCGGATCGTTGCGCAGGCTGTATTTGACTGTTCCGTACCCGTCATTTCGGCGGTGGGACATGAAACAGATACCACCATTATTGATTATGTATCAGATCTGCGTGCCCCCACACCTTCCGCAGCAGCGGAGCTGGCGGTATATGATGTAAAGCAATTGCTGGAATGTCTTGAGACCTATCAGGAAATGTTGATTCGCGGTATAGGCAGACAGCTGCGGAATCGACAGACACAGATACGGACCTTTGAGCTGCAGCTGAAATATTTGAATCCGGTGAATAAGATCAGAGAAAAGAAAATGTATCTTTTAAGCCTTGAAGAAAGACTGGATGCAGCCATAAAAAAACGAGTAGACCAAAAGCGTCATGAATTGGCGATTTATATAGAGAGAATGAAGGGTGTTTCTCCCCTTCAGAAATTAAACAGTGGATTTTCCTATGTAGAAGACGAACAAGGGAAAAATATAAGAAGTATCACTCAGACGAAAGCAGGAGATAAGGTCAGGATATATGTGACTGACGGATATATAAATGCACAGGTGCAGGAGGTTTTGGAGGAAAAGAGGATATGAGCAAAAAAAATATTTCCATAGAAGAAAATTTTACAAAACTGGAAGAAACACTTGCACTTCTGGAATCGGATGAGATTACTTTGGAGCAGGCGTTTGCAGCATACAGTGACGGAATGAAGCTGTTAAAGCTTTGTAATGAACAGATAGATAAAGTAGAAAAGCAAGTACTGAAGCTCAGTGAAGATGGAACACTCACAGAGCTGGAATAGGAGGAAATATGGGGAATTTTCAAGCAGAATTGAAAAACAAAGTAAATGAGATCGAGAAGATTATCTGCAAATTCCTGCCTGAAGAAACCGGATACCAGGAAATCGTGATCAAGGCTATGAATTACAGCATCCTTGCCGGTGGAAAAAGATTGCGTCCTATGTTGATGCAGGAAACATATCGATTGTTTGGCGGAATGGGAAAAGAAATTGAACCCTTTATGGCTGCCATGGAAATGATCCATACTTATTCTTTGGTACATGATGATCTGCCAGCTATGGATAATGATGAATATCGCAGAGGTCGAAAAACAACTCATGTGGTTTTCGGAGAAGCTTTCGGCATATTAGCCGGCGACGGATTACTTAACTATGCATTTGAAACTGCATTGAAGGCATTTCCTACAGAAGATGAGGATGGACAAATCAATGCGGATAAATTTATGAGTATTGCAAAAGCCATGAAGGTACTGGCTAAAAAGGCCGGTATTTACGGTATGATCGGCGGTCAGACTGCTGATATTGAAGCGGAAGAAATGACTTCCATAGATACGGAAAGATTACTTTATATTCACGAGAATAAAACCGCTGCTTTGATACAGTCTTCCATGATGATCGGTGCAATTTTGGCCGGAGCAAGCGAAAGTGAAGTGCAGCGTATCGAAAAATGTGCTTACAATATAGGCATAGCCTTCCAGATTCAGGACGATATACTGGATGTGATTGGTACCATGGAGGAATTAGGAAAGCCAATCGGAAGCGATGAGAAGAACAATAAACAGACATATGTTACGCTCAATGGTCTTGAAACCAGTAAGCAGCATGTAAAGGAATTGTCTGAGGAAGCAATTGGTATTATTGAATCCTTTAATGGGGATAATACATTCTTAAAGGAGCTGATCAGTTCATTGATCAATCGATCCAAATAATACCGAAAGAAACAAAGGAAGTGTTAAAGTGCTGGAAAAGATTAAACAGGTTAATGATATCAAACAAATAGGGCAAAAGGATTATGCGGTATTGGCAGAGGAGATCAGGCAGTTTCTGATTGAAAAGATAAGTATCACCGGAGGACATCTGGGATCCAATCTGGGTGCTGTGGAATTGACTATGGCACTGCATTTATCATTGAATCTTCCCAAAGATAAAATCATATGGGACGTGGGACACCAATCCTATGTGCATAAATTATTATCAGGAAGACGGGATGGATTCGATACTTTACGCCAGTTTCATGGCATGAGCGGTTTCCCTAAGAGGAAAGAAAGTGATTGTGACTGTTTTGATACAGGTCATAGCTCCACCTCGATTTCTGCCGGATTGGGTTTGATAAAAGCAAGAGATCTTCAAAAAGAAGATCATTCCGTTGTGGCTGTAATCGGTGACGGTTCCTTAACCGGCGGTATGGCTTACGAGGCGTTGAATAATGCAGCCAAGCTGGAAACCAATTATATCATTATTTTGAATGACAATAATATGTCTATTTCTGAAAATGTGGGCGGTGTTTCAAAATATTTGAATAATATCAGAACCGCCAAAAGCTATCAGGGATTGAAAAAGAATATTTACGATGCGTTGCTTTCTTCCCCAAAAGGAGAAGGTGTGGTTTCCGGTATCCGCAAGGCGAAAAACAGTGTGAAACAGCTGGTGATTCCAGGTATGTTCTTTGAAGACATGGGCATCACTTATCTGGGACCGGTGAATGGTCATGATATTGATGCATTGCTTAAGGTCTTGGAAGAGGCAAAGAGGGTACAGGGAGCGGTGCTGGTTCATGTCATTACGGAAAAAGGAAAAGGGTTTGCTCCGGCAGAAAGACATCCTGCAAGATTTCATGGTGCAGAGCCCTTTGATATTGAAACCGGTCTGCCCTCAAAACCCAGAACAAAGTCCAATTATACGGATGTGTTCTCCACAATTATGTGTAAACTGGGACAGAGAGATGAGAAGGTAGTGGCCATTACTGCTGCTATGCCGGATGGAACCGGTCTTAAGAGATTCCGTAATATGTTTCCTGATCGGTTCTTTGATGTTGGTATCGCGGAGCAGCATGCAGTTACCTTTGCAGCTGGCCTTGCGGCAGGAGGATTAAAGCCCATTGTAGCCATATATTCCTCCTTTTTACAAAGAGCATATGATCAGATATTGCACGATGTATGTATCCAAAATCTTTCCGTGGTTTTTGCAGTAGACAGAGCCGGAATCGTGGGTAGTGACGGAGAGACCCACCAGGGAGCTTTTGATTATTCATTCTTATCCAGCATCCCCAATATGCATATTATGGCCCCCAAGAATAAATGGGAGCTTTCCGATATGATGAAGTTTGCGGTAGAATTTGACGCCCCCATTGCAGTCCGCTATCCAAGAGGTCTGGCATATGATGGTCTGGAAGAGCATAGGGCTTCTATCGAATATGGTAAAGCAGAGTGGATCTACGAAGAAGAAGAGATTGCATTGTTTGCTGTAGGAAGCATGGTAAAAACGGCGGAGGAAGTCTATGCAAAGCTAAAGAATGCAGGCAAAAAGGTAAGTTTGATTAACGGCAGATTCATCAAACCTATTGACGAAGAGGCAGTGTTGAAGGCCTGTGAAAATCATAAGCTGATCGTGGCTATGGAAGAAAATGTAGCCAGCGGCGGTTATGGGGAAAAGATCTTAGATTGCCTGAACCGTCATCAGAAAAGAAACGATTTTATGCATGTATGTATTCCCGATGCCTATGTGGAGCATGGGAATGTGGACAAGCTGAAATGTGAAATCGGTATCGATGCAGATACGGTAACAAAACGCATTTTGGAGCGTATATCATTATGAAAGAACGTTTGGATGTTATATTAGTGAATCAGGGACATGCACAGTCCAGAGAAAAGGCCAAAGCAGTTATTATGGCCGGAAATGTGTATGTCAATGGAC
>JAZUCP010000195.1:0-3466 GCA_045639165.1 Acetatifactor sp.
ACTGATCTTAAAATATTTAGAACAGTCATTTTGCAGCTCTGCCAGGTTGTATAAAAGCGGTGGATTTTTATTTTCCTTCTTTCGTTCAATGGATTCGATGAAATGTAACGAAGGTTCTGTATCCTGATTTTCCCGGCTTTCCAGATGTGCAATCAGCTTTTCAGCCGTATCCCGTTCTTTAAAGCCGTTTTCCTTGTAAAGCAGGGGCGACTGGAAATATTTTGATCCCTCTACCGCCTTCCATTCTCCGGAAAACTTCTTGCCTTCCAGTTCAAACTGTGCAAGCACTCTGTAAAAAGTGGTCTTTACAAAGTTTCGGATCTCTCGCTCTCTATTTACAACGATTCCCAGAACACAGGTCATTACTCGGCCAACAGATATGACTGCTTTATCTCTCTTCAAGAAGTCTTTAACGGCGTAGCCATATTTTAAGGTAAGAGCCCTGGAAAAGTTAATACCCATTAAATAGTCTTCCTTAGCACGCAGATAGGCAGATTCACTTAAATTATCATATTCGGACAGATCCTTTGCCTCTCTGATTCCTCTTAAGATCTCTTCTTCTGTCTGAGAATCAATCCATACACGCTTTCTTTCCTTCCCGGTAACGCCTGACATCTGTTCCACCAGACGGTAGATGTATTCTCCTTCCCGCCCTGAGTCGGTACAGACATATATGGTAGAAACATCCGGTCTGTTTAGCAATCCACATACAATATTAAATTGCTTTTTCACCGCCGGAATGATCTCGTACTTAAATTCTGCCGGAAGAAAGGGAATGGTGTCAAAGCTCCATCTTTTCAGATTTTCATCATATGCCTCCGGATAGCTCATTGTAACAAGATGACCCACGCACCATGTAACAATACAATCAGGGGATTCCAAATAGCCATCCTTGGTACTCATATTCTGTTTTAAAGCCTTTGCAAACTCTTTTGCAACGCTGGGTTTTTCGGCTATAAATAAACTTTTTCCCACAGATCCTCCTAAAAAGGAAAGGCATTAAAAAGCCTGCTTTCTCACGCCCCTCTCTTCTTTCGTAAACAAATTATTTCTTTGCAATATAACCCTGTGCAGTTAATAATTCCGCACAAAGCACAGCACCGCCTGCTGCACCTCTTACAGTATTGTGAGAAAGTCCAACAAACTTAAAATCATATACATTATCTTCACGGATACGGCCAACACTTACGCCCATACCATTTTCAAAATCCACATCCAGTTTTACCTGTGGTCTGTTATCTTCTTCCAGATACTGGATAAACTGCTTTGGAGCACTTGGTAATTCCAGTTCCTGAGGAACGCCCTTAAAAGCAACCAGTTTTTCAATCAACTGTTCCTTGGTAGGCTTGTTTTTGAATTTCACAAATACGGCTGCTGTATGTCCGTTTAATACGGGTACACGGATACACTGACAGGTAATAACCGGTGAGGTTGCAGGAACAATCACGCCATCTTCAATCTTACCCCAAATACGAAGAGGTTCTTTTTCGCTCTTTTCTTCTTCTCCACCGATATAAGGAATGATATTCTCAACCATTTCAGGCCAATCCATAAAAGTCTTACCGGCACCAGAAATAGCCTGGTATGTAGTTGCAACCACTTCATATGGCTCCAATTCTTTCCATGCGGTCAAATCTGCCGCATAGCTCTGGATAGAACAGTTGGGCTTAACTGCAACAAATCCTCTTGTGGTTCCCAAACGCTTTTTCTGGAAATCAATTACCTTCATATGGTCAGGATTGATTTCCGGTACCACCATGGGAACGTCCGGAGTCCAGCGATGTGCACTGTTGTTAGAAACTACCGGGGTTTCAGTCTTTGCATATTCTTCTTCGATCTTTTTGATCTCTTCCTTAGTCATATCCACAGCACTGAATACAAAGTCTACTTCGGAAGCAACCTTTTCCACTTCATTAACATTCATTACAACAATGTTTTTCACCGCTTCAGGCATTGGTGTGGTCATTTTCCATCTTCCACCAACTGCTTCTTCATAGGTTTTTCCGGCTGAACGAGGGCTTGCTGCAATGGTAGTTACCTCAAACCATGGATGGTTCTCAAGTAAGCTGATAAATCTCTGTCCAACCATACCGGTACCGCCAAGGATACCAACTTTTAATTTTTCGTTCATAATCTCTCTCCTCTTCGTGCAATTTTGCAATTATTTCATCCATTCCTGATCCAGATATTCTTTTGACAAAGCAATCACCTGCTTCATCGCTTCACTTCCGGGTGCTCCGATGGTCAAGCGTTTCTCCACACAAGTCTTTAAAGAAATTGCTTCGTAAATATCCGCTTCAAATTTGTCACTTAAGCTCTTTAATTCTGATAGTGACAGATCATCGATGGAACAATTTTTATCAATACAGTAAAGAACCATACGACCGATGATTCCATGGGCATCCCTGAAAGGAACACCTTTATTTACCAGATAGTCTGCCGCATCCGTAGCATTGGTAAATCCACCCAGTGCACTTTTGGCCATTTTATCTTTTCTGAATTTCATGGTGTCGATCATACCGGTAAACAAAAGGATACAGTTCTGTACAGTTTCCATGGCATCAAAGGCCATCTCCTTATCTTCCTGCATATCCTTATTGTAAGCCAGCGGAAGGCCCTTCATAGTGGTTAATAAAGACATCAACGCACCGTATACACGTCCGGTCTTTCCACGAACCAGCTCCGCAATATCCGGATTCTTCTTCTGTGGCATGATACTGCTTCCTGTAGAATAGGCATCATCCAGTTCTACGAACTGATATTCATTGGAATTCCAGATAATGATCTCTTCACTGAATCTGGAAAGATGCATCATAATGGTGGATAAAGCGGATAAAAACTCAATTACATAATCTCTGTCCGCTACAGAATCCATACTGTTAAGTGTTGGACCATAAAAGCCTAAAAGCTTGGCTGTATATTCTCTGTCCAAGGGATATGTGGTACCTGCAAGGGCTCCCGAACCCAGGGGACAATAATTCATGCGTTTGTAGATATCGTGTAATCTTTCACGATCTCTTTTAAACATTTCAAAATAAGCTCCGTAATGATGTGCCAGCGTAGTAGGCTGAGCTTTCTGCAAATGGGTAAATCCGGGCATATAAGTATCCGTATTTTCTTCCATGGTTCTAAGAATCACTGCCATCAGTTCTTTTAAAAGCTGATCCGTACTTTCCACCTGTTCTCTGGTGTAAAGACGCATATCCAAAGCCACTTGGTCATTGCGGCTTCGTCCTGTATGTAATCTTTTTCCCGCTTCACCGATACGATCTATCAGATTCGCTTCTACAAAGCTGTGAATATCTTCATATTTGGAGTCTATCAGAAGGCTGCCGTTTTCAACATCCTTTAAAATTCCTTCCAAACCATTGATAATCGCAATTTTATCCTCCGCAGTTAAAATCCCCTGCTTAGCAAGCATGGTAACATGTGCGATACTTCCCTTTATGTCCTGCTTGTATAATTT
>JAZUCP010000196.1:0-2816 GCA_045639165.1 Acetatifactor sp.
ATTTCTTTTTCCAATTCTCCCCACTGCCGGTTTCTTCTCCGTTCAGTATCTTTTTCCTTAACCAGATCAGTTTTATCGCTCCTACAATGGACCTCTGAACAACAGCCATGGATAAAAAAGTCCCCAAAATACTGCAGAAAAGAGATTATCACGTTGCCTTTTTCTCATGGCATTCATCGCCAGTGCCTGTACCTCCGGATCTGTATGAAAGTCTCTGGCATTTAGATCAGAAGTCCGGTAGATATGAAATTCTCCACGCTTTGCCACATACTCCCAGCCATATTCTCTGCTAAGCTCTACAACTTCTTCATCCGGTTCACCACAATTATCTGCCCACATGCTGGTACTCTTTTCTGTAGGCTGCAACTGATAGAAAACGGTCTGTGGGGTTGTCTTCTCAAAAGTGGCGACACCCGCAAAGAAACCATCTTTCTGAAGCTGATATCCCTGCTTGGCCATGTGGTTCAACCAGCATTCCAGCCCGCTCACATCATATTGAGGACAAGGTATCAAACGATATGCTAATTTAGGTTCTTTTCTCTCTTCCATATCCGCTCCTCCTAGTATAATAATGATGTAGTCAAGAATGACTACTAAGTTAATAAGTTTCTATATCAGATAATAAAAGAAGATGTTCTCTCTTCATCAGATATTATCTTAAATAATTATCATGTCTGACGGTTCCCTGATAGACACCAGTTGACTTGTAAGGTATGATACTGTGGATAGGATAAAGAATGTACTCCTCCTTGGGAGACCGATTCCTATCGGTCTATACCTGTTAAAAAGTCAATTAATCCATTCGGCAGTGATTTACGATTCAGCTGGTTGGGAGCCTCAGGCCATACCTGCATAACACGCTAGGCTGTGTATCTGCCTTGTGGAAATGGATTCCTATCAGAAAGGAGCTTGTTGCTCATGTCAAACATTATTTTTAACCTTGATGAACTTTTTCTTTCCGTAGGTATGGATGTCGGTGCCGACTTCACCTGGATGTCTATCGCCCTTCCTAACCAGACCCTCCTTGGAAAGCCGTTCAAAATACTGCATTCCAGCATGGATTCCCTTGAAGCTGCTGTTTCTAAAATAAAAGAAGCAGAAGAGCTGTATTCTTTGGAAAGTCGCATTTTCCTAGAATCCACGGGAATCTATCATTACCCACTCTTCTGCTATCTTCGTGATAAGGGTTTTAACGTAGCGGTTATTAATCCTATCATCACTAAGAATAGCACAAATATAAACATAAGAAAAGTACATAATGATCGTTTTGATTCCAAAAAGGCTTCCCTTATTGGTTTGAAGCCTGATTTAAAAGTTTCCCTCATGCCCTCTGACCTGGTACTGAACTTCAGAAACCTTACCAGGGAGTATTATGACCTTATGGATAACCGTTGTGCCTATATCAACAAACTACAGGGCGAACTTCGTATGGTTTTTCCTCAGTATTTGAAAGTCTTTTCAAAAGTTACTATACAGACTTCTTTAAATCTGTTAAAGACTTATACTTCTCCAGATGCTTTCCTGGAAGCCACGGATGGTGAAATCATCGAAATAATCCGATCTACTGCCAGATTTGGTATGAAATATGCCACCGGCAAATGCAAGGCTTTGAAACAGGCAGCCCTAGATGCCAAAACCTTTGGTCATGCTACCAGCAGTAATTACACCAGAATCCTGCTCTACATCGATTTTATCGAACTCTATGACAAACAGATTGCCTCTGTTCTCTCAGAGCTCCATAAGCTCGTGGATGAGCATGAAGATACCAAGTTCGTTCAGCAGATCCACCTTATTGAATCTTTCCGCGGAGCTGGATTCCTTTCAGCAGTATCTCTAATGGCTGAGATTGGTGATTTTACAGCCTTTAAAAAGCCTAAGCAACTTTATGCCTATTTCGGTCTGGATCCCGCTGTTAAGCAGTCCGGTAAATTCGAAGGCACGCAGATCAAGATGTCCAAGCGTGGTTCTGCAGTTGCCAGGCGTGTGATCCATACAATGGCTCTTGTGAGCATCAGTAAAGGAAAGAATGGAAATGCTCCAAATCCCGTAATACGTGATTATTACAACGAAAAGTGCAAATCAAAGGCCAAGAATGTGGCAATGGGTGCCGTCATGCATAAGGTCTGTAACATTGTATATGCCATCCTGCGTGATGAAAAGGCATTCCGTATTATCACACCAGAAGAGCACAAAAACAATTACTTAAAGGCTACATGCGACGTTGCCGCTTAATGTGATTGCATACCTCCCTCTACCAGCCATTTGGTGAAAGCCAAAAGGTCTATTAAGGTTACCCTTTTACCCAAAATGAAAAGTTAATGAAAACAAACTCATTTTTTCATTTTCCCTATTGACATTTCTTAGCTGGACTTCTATCGATCCATTTTCGCATCCAGTGCATCCTGAACGCAAGACTGTAATCTCTGTACCTCTTGTTCGTAGGCATCCATACCTTTAGCAGTAATCTGATAGGTACATTTTCTGCCTTCTACTTCTATTTCCTTGATCCACTTTTCTTTCACAAATTTTCCAAGGATGGTATACAAGGTGCCCGGTCCAATAAGAACCCTGCCTTTTGTTCTTGTTTCAATATATTTCGCAACTTCAATCCCACACATGGGTCCGGTTACAAATGCCATCAGTACATAAAACATTGATTCTGTTAATATCTCCATAGCTTTTTTAGGCATCCGGTATCACACTCCTTTTTGCATCGTTATTCGATATCGTCTAACGATATTATATGTTTTTTCAGATAAATTGTCAATATATCAAAGCAAAAACGGGAAACAGCTTATACGATTCCCCGTTTACTT
>JAZUCP010000197.1:0-3404 GCA_045639165.1 Acetatifactor sp.
TTTTCACAAACCGGTAAATGTCCCAGCTCTCCTGCACTTCCTAAGGAGCCGTTATATATTTTGCCGTCAAGCACCATTCCGGTTCCTATACCGGTACCGAGAGTAATACAAACAACGGATGCTGCTCCCTGACCGGCACCACATAAATACTCTCCCCATGCAGCTGCTCTGGAATCCTGTACCATTGCAGCCGGCACCTGCAGTGCCTGCTCAATCTCTTCCACCACGTTTTCAGATAAAATCTGAATATTTGGTGCTTTTATCAGCTTTCTGCCATCACTGCTGACCGTCCCCGGTACCCCGATACCGCAGGATACAATATCCTTTGTTGAAATATTTAATTTGGCACAAAGCAAATTTACAGCTTCTTTGACCGATACTGCCAGATCCTGAATATCTTTGATCCATAATTTCTGGTTGCCTAAAAGATGATTATTCTCATCTAACAAACCTATATTTATCTTTGTACCGCCTATATCAATACCAAGTCTGTACATTAGAAGCTCCCTTCCTCGATCGCCTGCAGCATATCCACACGTTTCTGGTGTCTGCCGCCTTCAAATTCTGCCGTCAAAAACTCCTGCACAATCATCTCCGCCGTTGCCGGACCAATTACTCTCGCACCAAAAGCCACGATGTTGGTATTATTATGTTCTCTGGACAATTTCGCTGTATACGGTTCTGAGCATACCACTGCTCTGATACCTTTTACTTTATTGGCAGCCAGAGAAATACCTACGCCCGTGCCGCAGATTAAAATACCAAAATCACATTCACCGCTTGCAACCGCATCTGCTACCTTCTTGCCGTAAACCGGATAATCACAACGCTCTGTACTGTCGGTGCCGAAATTCACTACTTCGTGCCCCATTTCTTCCACGTAATGCGTAATGTGCTGCTTCATTTCCACCGCTACGTGATCATTTCCAATCGCTATCTTCATTTGTTTTCACCTATTCTTATTTCTTAATCTCAAATTTAATAATGTACGGATCTTAGGCACTCTACTCTGCCATGTAAGGCTCACCGGTTTCCATCTCCATATTGATCAAAGCCTTCATATGGTGGCCGTATTTGGTCTCCATTTCTTCCTGGGCAAGATCAAACTTATCCATGGGATATATCATAGTAGGGATATTCTTAAAATTCCACTCACCGCTTCCCAACATCCGTGCAGCATTGTAAGCACCGGTAATGGAAAGATCTGACTCTCGTGGATGGGTATTATTCATCACAATGGCTTTTACTCCCAACTGCTGCATGTCCACAAGGCGCTTCGGGCCTGTATGATAAGCACCTACACACAACAACCCACACTGTGCTGTCAGATTAATAGCCAAGTCAAGAGATTCATTGGTTTCTCCCCATTCGCATACAATAGGGAAAGTCGATTTGAACTTCTCAAGCGCCTCTTCCGGTGTATATACTTCATCTGCACCATAGGTAAGGGATTCCTTGCGGGAGGACTCACGAATATCCACTGCTACCACATAAAAACCACGCAGCTTCAATAAGCTGATGGCACCGCAGCCCATATATCCACAACCAACTACACACACTCTTGTTCCGGGCATACCTTCCTTCACCTTGCTCACAGCACTATACATACAAGAGAGCGGCTCCAGCACGCCATCTTCATCTCTGATATTGTCAGGAAGCTTAATCACAGTAGTGGAACGCTTTGAAAGGTCTGCAACAGCATACTGCACCATTGCACCGGCGCCCGGCAAAGTTCTTCCCCACCAGCCGCTGACTCTGTCTCCCACCTGGAAACCCTTTACGTTTTTACCGACCTCTGCAACGATTCCCATAGGTTCGTGACCAAACGCTCCGCCCTTGGAATTATTCGCCCAGTCATAATGTTCTGAATAACATACACCCACATATTTCATTTTGATCAGTAGGGAATCATCATTCATCACGGGCATATCTGCTTCCTTAACTACACTTGTCTTAGGTCCTACTGTAAGAACTGCTTTCATCTTTTTATCCATGTTTCAATATCCTCCTTTTATTCGAGTTTCTTGTTACTGTAATTTCATTATAAGACACCAAGAATCCGTTATTCCATAGAGAAACACGACACATTTCTTGACAAAACCGATTTTCTTCAGTAGACTTTATTTCAGAAAGGATGGTATTAGATTATGAACATTTTAACATGCAGCAAGAACCTAAAACCAATCAGCAGGTATTCTTCTCACTCGCATCCGAACTGGGAAATTGTACTCCAATTAACCGGTTGCGTTACTACTACTGTTAATGATCATACATTTTTATTTCAAGAGGGAGATATATTGGTCATACCGCCCAATACTTTACATAGTGGTATTTCCGACAAACCATTCAACAACATATTTGTAGAGATAAATGATGCAGATTTTGAAGACTTTTTTGTGGTACATGATACAGACTCCGGTGTACACGACCTAATGCAGATATTACATAAAGTTCTTTGTAAACAAGATATTGATTATCAGATATTAGCAAACTCCCTGGCAGCATCTATTATTCAATACATTAAAAAATATGCAGCTAACAAAAACAAATACCCTTTTGTTGCCAAGATACAGGAGATTATATACAACAATCTGGACAATCCCGGTTTTGATTTAACTACAGAAATCGAAAATACCGGTTTTTGCTCAGATTATTTTCGAAGATGCTTTAAAGAAGACACTGGTAAAACCCCCTTGGAATATCTTACAAAAATGAGGATTTCTCAGGCCGAAAACCTATTAATCCAAAACAGTGGCAATCGCTATAGTATTGCAGATATTGCACTAAAATGTGGATTCCAAGACTCTTTTTACTTTTCTACCTGTTTTAAAAAACATACCGGTATGACACCTTCAAAATATAGAAAAGATAATAAAATTTATCCCTCTTGACATCTTTCGTAAAATCATACAAAATAAAGGTATCAAAACAAAGTTGGATGCGTGGCTGATATTTCTGACATCTGACGAACCGGAGCAGATCCTTGCGTTGATCGAAGCCTTTCCGGAATTTCGCAGCATGTATCAGGATATTTATGAACTGTGCCGCAACATAGAAGGGGTGATGGGGATGTTTTCAAAGGAATTACAAGAACTGGATCGAAATACAGTCGAATTTATGATCGATGAAATGCAGAACGAGATTAATCGGAAGGATGCTCAGCTTAACGAGAAAGATGTTCAGCTCAATGAGAAAAATGCCCAGCTCAACGAAAAAGATGCCCAGCTTAAACGTGCCCTGGTAGATGAAGAATATCGGAAGGAATTACTGAAAAGTATGAATACCTAATACGTCAAGCGCCTCGCTTTCGCAAGGTGCTATTTATCCCTCTGGCTTTATTTATTTTATATTTTTTATACTTGTAGTTTTGTCCATTATGTATTATAATATCATTATCTCTAAAA
>JAZUCP010000198.1:0-5552 GCA_045639165.1 Acetatifactor sp.
AAGGAAGAGTCTTTGAATAAAATGAAAGAAGAAGTTTCCAAGCTGAACGAACAAAGAGTACAAGAATTGGAACGAATTTCCGGATTAACCTCTGAACAGGCAAAAGACTACTTATTGAAAATTGTTGAAGATGAAGTGAAACATGAGACGGCTATTTTGATTAAAGAGCATGAGA
Source organism: Acetatifactor sp. (assembly GCA_045639165.1). GTDB lineage: Bacteria > Bacillota > Clostridia > Lachnospirales > Lachnospiraceae > Acetatifactor. The sequence goes on from JAZUCP010000198.1 coordinate 176, forward strand.
GCCGGGCAAAAGAAGAAGCAGACAAGAAAGCAAAGGAATATGTAGTATCTGCGATCCAGAGATGTGCTGCAGACCACGTTTCTGAGACTACAATTTCCGTTGTTCAGCTTCCGAATGATGAAATGAAGGGAAGAATCATTGGTCGTGAAGGTCGAAATATCCGTACGCTGGAGACCATGACAGGTGTGGATCTGATTATTGATGATACACCGGAAGCAGTGGTTCTCTCAGGATTTGACCCTATCCGTCGTGAAGTTGCACGTATTGCGCTGGAAAAACTGATTGTAGACGGACGTATCCATCCGGCTAGAATTGAAGAAATGGTTAAAAAGGCGCAAAAAGAAGTTGAAGTAATGATTAAAGAAGAAGGTGAAGCTGCTACACTGGAAGTTGGTGTACATGGTATTCATCCTGAACTGATTAAATTACTTGGTAAGATGAAATTCAGAACCAGCTATGGTCAGAATGCATTGAAGCACTCCATCGAAGTAGCTCAGCTCTCAGGACTTTTGGCTTCTGAATTAGGCTTAGATGTAAGATTGGCTAAGCGTGCCGGTTTATTACATGATATCGGTAAAGCTGTAGACCATGAAATGGAAGGCTCTCACATTCAGCTTGGTGTTGAACTTTGTAAGAAGTACAGAGAGAATGCTACAGTAATCAATGCTGTAGAGTCTCACCATGGTGATGTAGAACCTACAACCCTTATTGCATGTATTGTACAAGCTGCTGATACAATCTCTGCTGCAAGACCGGGTGCTAGAAGAGAAACATTAGAAACATATACTAGCAGATTAAAACAATTAGAAGAAATAACAAACAATTTCAAAGGTGTAGATAAATCTTTTGCTATTCAGGCAGGACGAGAAGTTCGTGTTATGGTAATACCTGAACAGATCACAGATGCTGACATGGTTCTGTTAGCTCGTGATATTTCTAAGCAGATTGAATCTGATATGGAATATCCCGGACAGATCAAAGTTAATGTTATCCGTGAGTCACGTGTTATTGACTATGCAAAATAAATGCAGGTTGATGTAATATCATAGACAGTTCGAATGACTTGAAAATCAAATGAGATTTAAAACCGTTGTATTGATTTGGTCGTAAGACCGAATGGGTACAACGGTTTATTTTTTGACAACAAATCTGAAAATATTCATGCATGTACAGTTTGTAACACTCATACAATGTGTTATGGAGTGTGAAAGGTATGAAATTGTCTTTAAAAAAGTTTGATTTGAAGCAGATTTCTTTAAGCAATCTGTACATTGTAAGTTTTGTGATTACCATGTTGTTTTTACTGACACAAAAAAATGAAGTTTTAAAGAACACTACCGTATTCAGTGAAACTTCTCTGAAAGAATTAAAACTGCAATTAGGAGCACAGCAGCAAGGCATGTTTTTCCTGATGCTGCAGCGAGTGAAGATCGTCGTTGTTTGCTTCTTATTATCTACCACATCCTTGGGAAATATTTATGTGTATTTTAATGTGCTGTGGTTTGGAATCAGCAGCGGGCTATTGTGTACCATTGTTTTAATGCGGTATGGATTGAAAGGAATCCTTTTACTTACGGCAGGGATGTTTCCTCATTATTTGATTTATGTGCCCGCCATTGTTTTGACAATGCAGCTATCCAGGGAAAAGCGAATGCCTAATGGACGATTTGTAGCACAATTTTTGGTGATCATATTCGTTGTTATATGCGGTTGTTTTCTGGAGGCTTATGTAAATCCGGATATTATTGCGAAAATATTAAAAAAATTTTAAAAATTGATTTTGGTGGTATTGCTTTTATTTTTTGGAATTAGTATAATTAAATTTACCTCGCAAATAATTGGTAAAAAATGAGAAAGGTATTGTCAGGATGAAGCAAATAGTAGATGGATTTATAAAATATTTGCATAATGTTAAAAAGACTGCTGAGAATACCACTATGTCTTATCGCAGGGATCTGCTGAAATGGATTGACTACATGGAAAGCCAGGGGGTTTTTGAGATCGATATGGTTACAGAGATCCACTTACAAAATTATGTGAGGTATTTAACGGATATGCAGTTTAAGGCGTCAACCGTCTCACGCAGTATTGCATCGGTAAAAGCCTTTTATCATTATTTGTACAAGGAAAAGATTGTAAATGAGGATATCACAGAGGCTCTTAAGGCTCCCAAGGTGGAAAAGAAGCTGCCGGGTATTATGACCATGGTAGAAGCGGCTAATCTGCTGGAACAGCCTTCAGGAGATACGCCTAAAGAGGTGCGGGACAAGGCTATGTTGGAGCTTCTCTATGCAACCGGTATCCGGGTTACTGAGCTTATTACCTTAAAAGTCTCGGATTTGAATCTGCAGATGGGGTACGTGGTTTGCAGGGATGGGAATAAGACCCGTATGATTCCTTTTGGTAACAAAGCAAAAAATGCAGTATTTAAATATCTGGAAAGTGCCCGAAAAGCCCTGATGGTGGAGTACGATTCTGATATTTTATTTGTAAATTGCTCCGGACAGCCTATGAGCAGACAGGGTTTTTGGAAACTGATCAAATCCTATGCAGCGAAAGCCGGCATTGAAACAGAAATTACCCCCCATACCTTGCGACATTCCTTTGCCGCCCATTTAGTAGAGAATGGCGCGGATCTAAAGAGCGTCCAGGAGATGATGGGACATTCGGATATCGCTACCACCCAAATCTACGCAAGCATGAACCATAATCATCTGCGTCAGGTATACAAAAATGCACATCCTAGGGGATAAATAAAATTCGGCGAGATGATTGACTACACCTCGCCGAATTTTATTTTACTGCATCTCTATTGCGGCTATGAAGCACTTCCTTTACAATACGGATCTGTTGCTTAAACTGCTTGTTGGAATTTGAATGGTTGGATTCAATCACACAGTACTTGATTTTGTTTCATGCAAGATTTTTTTTGAAAAAGTATGGTTAAATATAGGACGGTCAACAGGATTTGACTAAATAATAATCCCCATAGATATCCTTTCATGCCAATCATAGGAACTACAAACCAGGTCATGCATAATCGAAGGAGTACGGTAATGCTATTGCATAGGAAAAGTGCAGTGGATTTTCCTAATCCCTGGAGGATTCCGGATAATGTGCTGTTCAGATAAAGAAACGGACATAAAAAGCTCAGTTCCCCAATAAAATATCCGGCCAGTTCACTGTGGAAAACGGTAATACCGATGGTCTTTCCCAGCATCAGAAAAAATCCCATGCAAAAGAATCCCAGGATGGAGCAGTACTGAATGGTTTGAAATATAGATTTTTTAACCTCAGAGGTTTTTCCCAGTGCAATATTCTCGGAAATGACAGGCAGTAATAAAATGGAGACCGAGCTGGTCAATGCGTTGGGAAAAAAGATTAAAGGAAATGCCATGCCTGTCAAGACCCCATATATGCTCAATGCGGTTGCATTGTCAAATCCGAAACTGCGAAGGGAGGCAGGAAGGGCGACTGCTTCCAGACTCAGCAGGATATTGATAAATACCCGATTGGCAGTTAAGGGCAGAATCATGGATAACATGGTTTTGTAGGTAATACTTGCAGGGGTATAGGTGGCTTTGGATCGTTTTTCATTGCGACGTCTCACAAGTAGTATCAAAAAACAGCAGATAAAACCGGCGAGTTCGCCTACGATCAACCCGATTACCGCCAGCCAAAGCTCCGGAGTCCGACTCAGAGATTGACAAATGGTAGAAAGAAGATAAACCGTAAGCACACGGAATACCTGTTCCAACAGTTGACTATATGCAGGGACGGAGGCCTTTTTGATACCATAGTAATACCCGTTTATACACGCATGAGCCGCACTGGCCGGAAGGGTAAAGGCCAGCAATTTGATCAGAATCGCAGTACGTTCTTCATGCAGATAATGTATGGCGATTTGATCCCCGTAAAAGAATAATACCAAAGCCATGAGTAGTGACAGGGGAATGGAGATAGAAGCCCCCATGATCATTGGCTTGTAGGATTTGCTGCGCTGTGAAGAGTGTGCATCTGTTTGTGCAGCCACATATTTGGAGATGGTGGTTTGAAACGCTGCTGCCGTAAGAGAAAAAGCCAATCCGATGATGGGATGGATCAGTTGATAAATCCCCATACCTTCTTCACCGAAAAGCCTGGAAAGGTAAATTCGATAGAAAAAACCGATAATGCGGGATAAAAAACCGGCACCGGTCAATAATAAAGTACCAAGGATCAAGGGATGATGTTTGGAAAAAGCTGATAATTTATTGTTCAATATTGCACCTAAAGCATCTTTTTCTATAAGATATTCAGAAGGGAAGGTTGACATACCCGTAGAAAACTAGGTAAAATAAATTCAGACTAGAATTTGATGTCATGAAAGGCAGGAAATACAATTGGGTAAGAAAGTAGTAGTGGGATTGTCCGGAGGAGTGGATTCTTCTGTGGCAGCATATTTGTTAAAGAAGCAGGGTTATGATGTAATCGGTGTGACGATGCAGACCTGGCAGGATGTGTCGGAAGAAAACGCAAGTGTCTGTGGACAGAATGCGGTGGAAGATGCTCGGAGAGTGGCAGAATGTCTGGATATCCCTTATTATGTAATGGATTTTCAAAAAGAATTTAAATGCAGGGTAATGGATTATTTTGTGGAGGAATATCTGGAAGGCAGAACCCCCAATCCATGTGTGGTGTGCAATCGATATGTAAAGTGGGAATCCTTGCTGCAGCGAGGTCTGGAAATCGGGGCGGATTATATTGCCACAGGACATTATGCCAGAATTGAGCGTTTGCCTAACGGTAGGTATTCTATTCGTAATTCCGTGACTGCTGCAAAGGATCAGACCTATGCTTTGTACAATCTGACCCAGGAACAGCTATCCAGAACCCTGATGCCGGTGGGAGAGTATACTAAGGAGGAAATCAGGCAACTTGCGCAGGAGGCTGGATTGCCGGTAGCCCATAAGGCGGACAGCCAGGATGTATGTTTTGTACCGGATAATGATTATGCCGCATTTATCGAAAGACAGGCAGGGGAGAGAGTGCCTGCTCCCGGTAATTTTGTGGATGCACAGGGAAAAGTGTTAGGACGACACAGAGGAATCACTCATTATACTATTGGTCAAAGAAGAGGTCTGGAGCTTCCCATGGGAGAGAGAGTCTTTGTGACTCAGATCAGACCGGAGACCAACGAAGTAGTCATTGGTAAAAATGAAGATATTTTTACCACAAAAGTAGTATGTAACAGGGTGAATTACATGGCTATGGCGGATTTAAAGGAACCACGTCGGGCTCTTGCTAAGATCCGATACAATCATAAGGGTGAATATTGTATGCTGGAAGATATAGGAGACGGCAAGGTGCTTTGTACCTTTGAACAGCCCGTACGGGC
>JAZUCP010000199.1:0-4918 GCA_045639165.1 Acetatifactor sp.
CCCTTTTATGATTTCTGCGGTTTCCATTCCGGTTTTCGCCATAACCCCGGGCTCAATACTGCTGATCAGATTCATTTTTTCTTTGTTATAAGCTGCATTCCCATACTGCTTCACAATATGACGGGTGATCAGAAGATTGTCCGTCACATTGGGTCCCAGGGAATCCGCTGTCACCGCACGATTTCCCAGTCCAACAACCAATACGGACTTTTCTGCCTGTCTCTCCGGCAATAATTCCAGCAATTCTTTTGCCAAAACTTTGGAAATCTCCGGGTGATTTTCTTCATCCGGCTCCGCCATAAAGGGTGCTTCTATGGTCACGTAACATCCGATGGGTTTCCCCAAAACTTTAGCCGCGTTTTTTGTATCCACCATTACCTTTGTAACGCAGATTTCCTCTTCCTCCAGCTCGTATTCCTCCACTCGGATGCCTTTGATTTCCTCATCATCCGTCATCAAACTCTCTCTTGCTTCTAAAGCCAAATCAGTTCTCACTTGAAAATTATCCATCATTCTGTTATACTCCTTTTAGGCATTATATTTTCCAATTTTTTTACAAATATGTATTGACAAATTGGAAAAGGTTGTCTACAATACAATAGTATGTTTACTTAGCTGTCCGTGTCTGGCTTAAGTGAAACATTTTCGTGTAATTAAATCAAATGTATATATCAATTGGAGGTGTAGAACTTTGGCTAACATTAAATCTGCAAAGAAGAGAATTGAAGTTGCTCAGATCAGAACTGATAGAAATAAAGCTATTAAGTCTGGTGTTAAGACTGCTATGAAGAAGGTTTTCGCTGCTATCGAAGCAGGCAACAAGGAAGCTGCTCAGGCTGAACTCGCTAACGCTACTAAGGTTATCGAAATGGCAGCATCTAAGGGTGTTTACCACAAGAACAACGTTGCTAGAAAGGTTTCCCGTCTTAGCAAAGCTGTTAACAAGATGGCTTAATTTTTTAATAAACTTGATGAATGAAAAAAGCATCCATACCGTCATGTGGATGCTTTTCTTTTTGTCTTTTTTCTTAAATTTTTCGCTATGATCGGCGACCTGTCATCTGCAGCACTTACCGTCTCCGGCCTCCGCCGCCATGACTCACACCACTGCTGCTGCGATGTGCTCCAGTGCTTCTGCTGCCACCACCGGAACTGCTTCCACCGCCCGATGAGCTGCTGGGCTTTGGAATCTTTCTTCTGGTTACAACTCTTCTGATAAATTGATCCTGTCGGATATTGGTGATGGGAGATCCCTCTACATAAGTTCCCATCACAACCGTATTTTCACCGGCCTTATTTCGCAGCTTAACCAAGATATAGATCAGTGCGGCAACTGTTGAAATTATAAATGCCATGAGCCAATAAGAGCCATCCTCCATATCTACGTCTTTTCCGCCTGCAACTCTTACGATCTCCTCCAGTGCCTTTCGATACCCTTCGTAAGCACCATTACCATATTCAATCTCATAGTAAATAATATCCAACACCTGATTTGTATCCGATAAAGAAAACTCCTCTACCAGTCGTCCACAGGTAGACAGCCAGCTTCCTGCCTGCCCTTCATACCAGTTATCCAATAAAAGCACACCATCTCCCAGGGGCATATTATAACCATATTCATTCCGGTCATAAAAATCATCCGCTGTATTTTGCATATTCACTTCCCAGGACCCGTCATAAGCCGCTCCCGAGCCTTCCATGACCTGATTGGAAGTAACCAGCACCAGATCTGCTTTGATCTCTTCTTCTGCTTTTGCAATATATGTACGCAGCTTCTCCTCTTCTGTATCCGTCAATACATCTGCCTGATCAAAAACGCGTTCCGTGGGAGCCATGTCATTATTACGTACTACCTTTTCTTCCAGCATATTGCTGATAAAAACAGCTCCTGTGATCACCGCCAGTATCCCGATGACAATAAACCAGAATCTGAAATATTTTAAATACTGTCTTCTTGCCTCTATCTTAATCTCTTTTTCCATAAACAGCTCCTACATACCGATATATCCAATCATGGCAAAAATAGCCATCAAACACATCCACAAGGTTCCGCCATAGGCCAATACCTTTGCTCTGGAAATAGGAACTTTTCCCACAACCTTTCCGGTCTGACCATTGATATAAAAGGGGAACATTTCGCCCTTGTACTTATATACATATCTCCACACGGGCAATAAAACATATTCTGCATGATGATCCTTCACCCGAATTTCCTTGCTGTTATGAGCCAGTCTGGCATATCCGCTGATGCTTTGATTTAAATAGGTTTCCGCACTCTCAGACATTTTATTGCGGGCACGAAACTCCACATCCTCCGAAGGCATATTATACTTTTCTCCCAGAAATCCGGACATATACTCCGGCTGAAAGTCCACCATCTCCTGATACTGATAAGGCTCCATCAGATCCATAATATCATCCGTCATTTTCAAGGATGCATCTGCTGGAATATCCTGATAACGGATAGATAGATCTCTTACCACATGATAATAGGAGGTCTCTGTGATCTCCGTATCTCCCATTACACTGACACGCACCTTGGTGCCTTCCCCATCATAAAGACATCTGGTTTCATAATCATACAGCCAAAATGGTACATACTCCCCTTCCATACTGTTCAAACGTACTTCCGAAAGAAAATCCGTAGGTGCAAAGATCTTTTTGCCGAAGTTATCCTTCATCAATTTCTTGACCATATCCTTGCTCAGCTTAAATGGGATCATACGAATGGGTGCATACACACCTTCCACACGCTCATTCAAAATAATATAATGCTCACAATATGGACACTGGATCGCAGAGGTATGCTCTTCTACATTCAATTCTCCACCACAATTGGGGCAAATCCCCATATCCGACTTTTCATCCTTACGTTCCTGGCTGTCAAGACTGTCGCAAAAAGGACAAAACATGCTTTTTTTCTCCGGACTGTATATACTGTTGCCTCCACAATTTTTACATTTAAAAATCATTCCTTATCCCACCTTTTTGCCTTCTGCTCAATGCAATTCCTATTGCACAAATAAACAATACACCCAGTATCGCTCCCACACTGTCTAAAACCACATCGCTCAGTTGTCCGGATCGTCCGGGTACAAATCGTTGAATTCCCATTTCATCAATCAATGCAGTCAACACACAGATTATGACTGCCAAATAGTTTTTGCAACTTGATTTGTTCTGCTGCAACACCATGCTCCACAATCCACCCTGCACAAAATACTCCGTAAAATGAGCACATTTTCTAAAAATGGTATGCCATCGCTCCAGTATATCAACCGGTATCACATCTATCTGCTCCCACACACCGGGAAAGAAAATTTTCAACACAAAACCAAATATCCCACTGCTAAAGTCGGAAGAAACTTCTGCCGGTTGCAATGACATTCCCCATATCACACAAGTCCATAATACCGCAAGGACAAGTAAAATTTTTCTTTTGCCAGTCATATGAGTCCTCTTTCATTTATTTTGGAATCTTTTGTCTTCATAATATCATATTCTTGTAAACATGTCATTAAAATTTAAAAAAGGGAAATCTTTCGATTTCCCTCAACTTGCATTTCTTATTTGTAGTTAACAATCTTTCCAAAATCAGGCTTCAGAGCTGCACCACCTACAAGACCGCCATCGATGTCCGGCTGAGCGAACAGTTCAGGAGCACTTGAAGCAGATACAGAACCGCCATACTGAATGCGGATAGCTGCTGCTGTAGCATCATCATAGATTTCTGCGATGCAGTCACGGATTGCCTTACATACTTCCTGAGCCTGCTCAGTAGTAGCAACCTTACCTGTACCGATAGCCCAGATAGGTTCGTAAGCGATAACTGCTGTAGCTGCCTGCTCTGCAGTAACGTTTAAGAATGCAATCTTAACCTGCTGACGGATGAAATCAATGGTAACACCCTGTTCTCTCTGTGTAAGAGTTTCTCCACAGCATACGATAGGTGTAATACCATGTTCAAAAGCCTTTAATACTTTCTTGTTAACGGTTTCATCTGTTTCTGCGAAGTATTCTCTTCTTTCAGAATGTCCGATGATAACATACTTAACTCCAACATCTGTAAGCATTGCAGGAGCGATTTCGCCTGTATATGCACCCTTTTCTTCGAAATACATATTTTCTGCACCGATATTGATGTTAGATCCCTTAGCTGCTTCCATAGCAGGAATGATGTCGATTGCAGGTACGCAGAATACTACGTCTACTTCATCATTTGCTACAAGTGGCTTTAAGGTATTTACAAGTTCAACTGCCTGGCTTGGAGTCATGTTCATCTTCCAGTTACCAGCGATAATTTTTCTTCTAGCCATTATATTTACCCTCGTCTTTTATCTTATTTGTCGTCTGCTGCTGCTACACCGGGAAGTACCTTACCCTCTAAGAATTCAAGGGAAGCACCGCCACCGGTAGAGATGTGGCTCATCTTGTCCCCAAATCCAAGCTGGTTAACTGCTGCTGCAGAGTCACCACCACCAATGATAGTAGTTGCTTCTGTTTCAGCAAGTGCCTTAGCTACTGCGATAGTACCTTCTGCAAGAGTAGGATTTTCAAATACGCCCATAGGTCCGTTCCAAACTACAGTCTTTGCAGATTTCGCTGCATTTGCATACATCTCAGCAGTCTTAGGTCCGATATCAAGACCCATCACGCCGGCAGGAATTTCATCAACAGATACATAATCCACATCAATTGCTGCATCGATAGGGTTAGGGAAAGAAGCTGCTACAGCAGTATCGATAGGAAGTAACAATTTCTTTCCTAAGCTTTCTGCCTTAGCCATCATTTCCTTACAGTAATCAAGCTTTTCATCGTCAACTAAAGAGTTACCGATTTCTTTGCCCTGAGCCTTTAAGAAGGTGTAAGCCATACCACCACCGATGATAAGGGTATCACACTTCTCAAGAAGGTTAGA
>JAZUCP010000200.1:0-14692 GCA_045639165.1 Acetatifactor sp.
ACCAGAAGTCCATATCAAACTCTGTGTTTGCCAGAATGACTGTATCACATCCATGTTCCTTCATTTCCTTAAAGTCTTCAATTGCGTGTTCTACATAGTTGATGCCGTAATAACTAACGGCTGTGTGCTTAATCGCCATAAAAACCTCCTTGTTTTGTATATATTTTTATAGTACAAATATAAGAAAAAACACTAATATACACAACCGAAAAAACAAAATATAAGGTTTAAAAAAAATAACAAATATGGTACAATAGAAATTAATAAAAATAATTAGGACATTTTAGTTTAGCCCGGAAAGGAAGATATGCTTTTTGACGATTTTGTATGCAATGTAAAAATATTGACTGTATTAAAGCTATCATGGGATCACTGCGATGCTGATGCGGCACCAAGAAATTTTCACGCCATTTCATTCAGAACAAAAGGGAGCGCATGCTGTACATGTGCTGCAAACCAGGTGGAACTTAACAGCGGAGATATTATGTTTGTTCCCGAAAATATTGGTTATCATATTAAAGCCAACAATGAAGAACTTTATGTGATCCACTTTGAATCAAAAGAAAAAGTTGCACACAAATTGGAAAAATTTCAATTTGATGATTATATAAAAATACAGCGCCTTTTTTCTTCTTGCTATGACGCATGGATTAAAAAAGATGCAGGTTATTATTTCAAAGTATTATCAATTTTTTATAACATTTTAGAAATAATGCTTTCTTCTACATTGTCACTTCAAATTGATAAATCCTACTTGGAAATAAAACCTGCAATTGACTATTTGCACATTCATTTTTGTGATACGGATATTTCAGTAAAAAAGCTTTGCAATATTGTTCATATGAGCGATACCTGGTTTCGGAAACTATTTTTTCTGCATTATCATACAACTCCTATAAAATATATCAACCAATTACGGATATCATATGCAAAGGAACTTATTGAAAGCGGATTTTATAAAATCGAACAAATTTCAGGTATGACAGGCTTTGAAGATTCAAAGTATTTTAGCACTGTCTTTAAACATCATACCGGTTGCTCTCCGTCCATTTATAAAAAACTGCAATAAATTATACTCGTTTTAATATAATATTTTGTTGTCCCGGATCATATGGAAACGAAAATGTAGTTGCTCCGTTACTATATGTACTATTGACTCCATCAATAAACCATTTTCCGGTAATACAAAGTGTGTGGAATTTACGAGATTTCTTTGAATATACCGGTACCAACTGGATTTCCTCACCATTTTCTGAACCAACAATCTCAAACCATACGTTGGTCAGAAAAACAGGCAACCTTATACCACTTACCTCTCCAGGCGAAATCTTTATATATCCCGCATTTCGGTCACACACCAAACCAGCCAATGCTTCCAGCATATTCCATGATGCCGGTGCAGTCATATAATATGGTAATCCAAACCTTGTACCATCATACAAATATGTAAGTGCCTGATTAAAACGAGTAGAAATGCCTGGACGAGTAATAATTTTATCCGTCATTAAAGCAAGATGCCATGCCGCCTCAAGATTTCCACTATAAATGGCCGGAGAAGCTAAATAAGCCAATGGATATTGTATAAATCCCGGTGTTTTGTCTTTTCGCCCCCCCTGATCACTAAGCCCATATTCACCCACACACTGTTTAACAATCGCATCTGCAACATCACTTATCTGCTCCATCGATAATTCTGTTCTTAAGCCGGCTCGTACAGCCGCCCATTCACCAGCCATAGCTGAAATAAAACAGGAATCATCTGTTTCCTTTGTATTTGGATTATATGCATTGTAAAAATATTTAGCTTCAGGATTCCATAGATGCTCCATCCTATACGCCTGTGCCTTATTTAGCAAACTCTCCCATTCTTGGGCTGTGTCTGTTTCACCAACAACACGTGCACAAGCACTGCCTATACGATAAGCAGCAATCTGCATTGTAGTAATAAAGGCATTGATACCCGGCCAAAACTGATTGTCATAAGTGCATCCTCGTCCTGAACAAACATATGGAATTCCACAGCGTATGTCATCCATAGTCAATGTCCATTCTACAGCCTTTTTTATATGAGGCCAATGTAAACGCAGCATTTCTTCATTACCTGTACGCTGATAATGATGATAGACCTGTATAATATAAGCTGCCACTAAATCTGACCACTTACTAAATGGTCTTGCCCAAAGTTTAATAGTGGCAAATCCAATTTCATGAGCACACATACCATCTTCTGCTTGAGACTGGCGGAACAATTCCAATTCTCGCTCATCAAGATCAGGAAAGAATGTAGTGTAATATACTTGGGAAGCAGTTCGCTGATCCAAGGTTCCCAAACAGCCTCCCATGCCGGTAGGCGCTTCATTAATTGAAAAATTTCCTGCTCGGTCGTACCATGAACATGTTGTAACCACAAAACGGTCATCTAACAGCCTGCTTTTGAACCACTCCGGCAGAGTAGAGCGATGAATCATATTATTGAACGCAATAGTCTCTGTATACAGACGTTCACGATTCAAAACTGCATATTCCAATACTTCCTCTGCATTTGCAAATCGATTTGTATATTCTACGCCATGATCAAAGCCTTCTACATCCAGCAAAACAGGCATATACCAAGCTAAAACAAAGCGAATAACCTGAAACTCTCCCGCCTTTAACCTACGACGCACAACATATGCTCCTGCTCTAAATTCTGCTTCGCTTCCTTCTTGTTTTTCTCCTTTTCCAGAAAGCCATGCAACAAATTTTTTCTCATCTTCGGGAAGTATTGAACGGTCGCAAACATACTCAGCATCCTGCTCAGAACAATACAACACATGATTCCCAAATGACATAGGATTTCCCCGGTCGTCATCTGCACCAAATATAAGGGAATTTTCCCTCTTAATACAATTGTTTTTTCTTCTGTCAGACCAAGGAAAAGAACAGTTCCACGTGTGATAGCAAGGCGGAAGAAGTCTCTCTCCTTTATTGGTAACACTCATACTTCCCCCTACATTAATCAAATTTTCCCAAGAAAAGCAGAATGCCATATCCGTATCCTCTAATGAATCATTATGCAGCTTTACTTCAAAAAACACACAAGGCAGGGCAGAATCTGCTGCATTGCCGGGAATATGCGGTGAAAACGCTTCCACCTGTGCACTTATCGGCAGCTCCGAATCTGTACAGGTTAACTTTGCAACGGGAAATTCCAATTGGGCTTCGATCGTTTCCATCGACTGATATGGAAGCTCCATTGCATTCTTTCTGAAAATCCTGACTTTATCTCCACATGCGAGTGCAAGGAAAGAACCGGGCATACGATAAATCGGGCAATCCTGATTATTATTTCCTGTAAAAGCAGTAAACATACCATCTTCACAAATTTCTAACTTGCCACAGCCCATGCCCCCCAAAGGGACACCGGAAGGCATTTTCCCTACAGCACAATCTTCTGCTTCATCATATAAAAAACCATGACGCTGCAACTGCTTCAAGTGTTCCGGTGTATATTCCATTTTTTCTCTGAAGAAATTCTGCTGACCACTACGATTCGCATACATTAATTCAAACTCTTCAATTGTCTGAATATCCCCCTCCTCGACCATGATAATTTTACTTATTTCACACTGACTCTGTACGGCTAAGGTAAATTCCCCTCTTGGAATAGAGATTTCACCACAATAAAATGGTCGTTTCCCATCGCCCGCATCCTTATAACAGGTTTCCGATCCGTTTACATATACAATCGTATTACCTTTTGCAAAATCTACATAAATTCTCAAAGAAAGATTTCCATCCAGTGTATTTCCAAAACAATGTTCCTTTTCTTTCAAGTTGTTAAAACCAATTACATTAGCCATATCTGTACTTCCTTTTTCATTTTTAAAAAATAATAATTTCCTTCACATTTGTTTCCCCAAAATTAACACATAAAACTCTTTTTACTCCACCTTGAAGAACAACAAACTCTGAACACCCTACTCCTTGAACACGTGCCTTATTGCCCCTAATAGAGAGCACCTCATCTTGATCATTTGTCGGATAAATTGCACAGTCACCAGAAATCGCCACCTTAACAACTGAACCAAATGGCACAGCTACCGTGTAGCTATTTTCTCCAATTGTTATAATTCCTTTGCCCTGGGCATCTTCTTTATGCCAATCAGTTGCAATAAAATATATATTTCTGCTACCATCTTCATTGTCATATACAGTAAATTGAACGTTACTGTCCGCCTTGGCATATACACGTTCTTCGCTTAGGCAATTAGGGACTGCTGTTTCAAAAATACGTCCATAAACAGCTGCAATAGCTTCATTACCGGCATATTCCTTGGCATTCACAAACCACACCGTACCGGTTCCCTCTTGATATTTTACAACCAGCGGACGACCTGTATCCGTATATAAGAAAGTGTCTCCTAAATTCAGGTTATCACATACATGAACCGGCTTTCCTTCAAAGAAATCTAAAACAAACCGAGGGTTTTTCGGAAGTGGTAAATAATCCGCATAACTATGCTCGCACGATACAACCTCATTCCGACGTGTTGAAACGGACAGCTGTGGCCAACCTATGATAAGTGTACCGCCATTATTTACATAATCTTGAAATTTATCCATATCCTCAGGCAAAGCTTTATTATAGCCAGGTACCACAAGTAAACGATAATTCGAAAAATCTTGGGCTTCAATAGGTACAATATCCACATTTCCATATGGTGTTCCTGAATAGTAACCTTGTGGTTTATTAGTACTGTTACCATTACGATAATACAATGCATCTAATTTGCTTTTGGGGTAGAAAAATGTAAGTATATCCCAACTTTTTTCAACATCTGTGAACCCAAATCCAGGTACTCCCCATGTATCACCACCGCGAACAAAACAACGCCAGCCATCATAGCGTCCACTCACAAATGCAATTGGTGTGTAAAAAACACCTGTACGTGTGTGAGTAGAAACAAAACGATAAAAATCCTGTTGCTGAACAAGATGATTTTTACAAGCCAATGAAAATCGGTGATGATAACTATAACCTTCTTCCAATCGCCAAAGTCCCTCTTCCGTATTTATTTCTTCAATTCCTTGTATATAGCTAATGAAAAGTGCTAATCTATACCGACGATATCTATATTCTGTATCATGAGGAACTGTGGCCCACTGTACTGCAAGATGTGCACCTGTTTTTCCCCCGTATACACTACGTGCTCCTCGAAGCGAAGCTACCGTAATCTCGGTAGGATTGTACATTAGTTCTGCTCCTACCCAATCATATCCTGCCTGATAGAAATATTTAAATAACGTGGCCGGTCCTGTATGCCGATTAATTTGATATCGTGTTTTTTTCAAGTTCTCAATAAATGTTTCCGCTGCAATCTGCATATCATGAGGGACAGAAACTTTACGAAACACTGTGCGCGAATTGGTTTCATAATACATGTTTTCAGGAACATATCGAACATTCATTGTTTGTCCATGCTCTTTAAACATACGCAAAAATAAATCATAGAACATTTCAGATGCACTATCATTTGTAAAATCACGCATTCCCCAATAACAAAACTGCCCATCAAATTCGTGTGTCTGACGCCCTAAAAAAGATTTTGATGCCAATGTTTGAGGCAGAGGATTGGCATTACAGCCCGGAAGTTCTCTTCCGTCAATCATATGTACATACTGTATATTTCCTTGATCAAGAAACTCAGCTGTTTCATGCCATAGCTCATTATCAAGAGTACGCGTACCATTCCAGCGGTAGGTTGGTCGTATGGTAAGCATATTACCTATATGATTTGATAAATACCATTTCAAATAGTTTTGAATGTCGGTTTTATTAGCACCAATATAAACCAGATCTCCTGTACCGGTAAGTACACCATCCTCCATCTTTTCGACACAGCGTAAAATTGTACATAACTCATTATCAAGAGTAAGCGTAATATTATTAGAAGGTTTATGGCATATGAACTCAAGGACATTCAGGCCATCTTTCGAGAGGATGAGTTCTCCTATTGCTACTACCATATCCGATGAAAACGACAATCTTTCATCCTTTTTACCATTTACAAAAATACAGAAAGGCTTACCTGCCACAATATTTTCAGGTATTGATATAATCTTTGTATCCTGCAAAGAAATAAAACCTATTTCACCTATTTGATACCCCGGTGCATCATGAAAATCAGACTTACAAGTAAAAGTAAGTGTGTTTTCTCCCTTCCTTATAGTTCTTTTAGGTAAAGCAATTTCAACCTCTGAAAAACGATGGCATCTTTCAAAAAACTTACCGTCGAAGATACAAGTATCATTCAGATCAATTTTGAGTGCAGGCCACTCGATATGAGAAAGATTCTGTCCCATCCAGTTAAACTGGTCTCGATCCGCAGTATGTGGTGCAAATGGCGGGAGAATATTACTTCCCTGCTCGGGAGTCAAAAACGGAGCCTCAAAAAAGACTGATCCACTGTAATTTTCTCCCTCCACATAAATACAAATTGATCCCACCTGCTTTACATCAAAACAAATATCCTGAAACAAAGACTTTAAGCTGTAAGTCCCCTCAGGAATATTAATAACAAAAGTGTTGTCCGGTTCCTCAACAGTAGAATGCGGATCAATGCCATCATGCCTTAATCGGATCTCAACCATCATCCTCAAATATCCTTTTATAATAAGATTATCTGATTTTACTGCTATGCCAAATTTCCAGTTTTTTGAACAATTAGTAAGTTCTATATATGATAAATGTAAAGGAGCAACTAACTTTTTATAAGCAACTTTAGGATAACTGCAAAAATCTCCCGAAAAATTCAAACAATACCTTTGTGTTTCCGCATGAATGGTATCAAGCGAATCATCAATACGTCGATACAACATTTGATAATCAGGCTCCGTTTTCCAAATATAAGAAATTCCCGTTTCGCCGGTAAAAAACAGACGTTCAGCATTCAGAAGCTCTGTTCCATCAAATGTATAAGAAACACTTTTATCAGGTTTAATATATGTATCTAAATTGTTGCAAATTTTCTGATATCTTTCAAAACTCATAAAATCACACTCCCTTCCACACCTATAACATCATGCCCGAAATCCTGACCTTAATTTTTGAATTAAGCCACACATTGCATCTCCCATTTGGCAATACCCTGACACATTAGGATGTACCCAATCGCTATGATGAGTTTCTAAAACTTCTGAGTATTTGTTTGCTTTTTTGCCTTCTTTAGGAAATCCGTTTTCAGGATCAATACAAAGAAGCATCGGTGACACATATACATGATTCCCCGCACTATTTTCCCATTTGTCGAGTATTGCTTTGCCCGCCCGGATAATATTAAATCTGTACATTTTACTACTGCCATTACAGTTACGCTTGGTTCCCCATGCATACTGCTCTGCACCAATTATGGGAAGATTCACTATAATGTCTATATTTTTATCATACTCATGGATAGCATTTATAAACATCTCTGTATAGTTTAAATATTCTGTGATTTTCTCATCAGACTCCTCATAAGAAACTGTTTGAAGATCATTGGCACCCATCAGCAATGAAACTGCATTAAGCTTTTCAATGTTATATCTTTTGACATACTTTCTAAAATCAAACTTCCATTTGGAATTTTCAGCATATAGAATAAACTTACCATTTGTATAAACAAATAGATTCCCTTCTTTTCCATAAATGCCACCCTCAGCAAATAATTGCTTCTCATAACCGGCAAAACTATAGTCTAAATGTGGATTCGTATTTACATGGTTTATAAAGTCGATGTCACCCCTGTAATTCTCTACTCCTTCCGGAAACAAAAATGGAGAAACACCGAAACTATCTTTATAAACGCTGAAATACTCTTTATATGACCACCCGCCTCTGCCTTCATGCGAAATATGTCCAAAAAAGTTTCTTGAACCTTTAAACACTATGTTATGTAAATTGGACGCAATCTGCTCTATATATTTTTGTTCATAGGTCATACTGTCACCCACAAACAGCATGTTAAAGGGGGCATCATCTTCCTTACGATCATAAAGCTCGATTACTGTTTTCTTTGCCACGAGTCTTTTCCCATATTCGTTATATATTACAAGTTCTAAGTCAAAAAAATCCACATCATGTGGATATTCTGACAGTCTCCAAAAGGCTCCATAATTTTTTCCATATGGGCATTTTACTTGTATGTCATATTCTTCCTTATATGGCAGAATTATGTTCTTAAAATAAATGTTAAATTCCTGAACATTTTTCTTAAGCTGTGTACAAGTGCCATCGCGTAATATAGAAATCACTTTTGGCAATACTATAATAATATCAGTATTCATAATAAACTTCCTTTCATTACGACACCTCGGCAATTCGTCTTACCACCCGACACGGATTCCCTACTGCCAACACATTTGCTGGAATATCTCTCGTCACTACACTGCCTGCACCAATCACCGTATTATCGCCGATGGTCACGCCCGGCAAAACTGTGACATGACCACCAAACCATACATTATTTCCCACTGTAATTGGATACGCCATTTCATATCCTGCAATCCGCATCTTAGCATCCAAAGGATGCAGTGCGGTATAAAACCCACACTGCGGTCCTATCATGACATCGTTTCCAAAAGTAATCTTTCCCGGATCCACAAAAACACAGTTATTGTTTACAAACAATCGGTCTCCCGCCTCGATGTTAAACCCAAATCCACAGAAGATATTGGGTTCCACATAGGGGGCCTCTCCTATTTTACCGAAAAGCTTACGGAGAATTGTCTCTCGCCCGGTTTTATCTGAAGGCCGAAGATGATTATATTCATGGCACAGCTCCATGCATCGTATATGATCCTCTTCCCTTCCCGGAAACCCGGTGTCATAAAGCAGTCCTGCATCACATTTTTCCCGTTCCGTCATCAATCCGTACCTCTACCTTGTGTAAAATATCTCCTGTAACTCATCATAATAATGCCCACGTTCGTGATGCAAAAAGCATGGCTTAGAATATTTCCACCACTTTTGCATCACCGAACTGTTATCCATAACAGCCATATCCGCCTCATAATCTTCACCGGTATACTCATAATATGTATACAGTTCTGTTCCTCTGATGGATATAGAATAATTATGAATATGACAATCGGCAATCAACTGTAACAATTCCGGCCAGGGTTCGGCATGGAGCTTTATGTAATCCTGCACTTTTTCGGGCTTTAAATCTGAATGCATAATGAATCTCTTCACCATGTGAATCTTCTCCTGCTCTGTTCAATATATTTCATTTCCTATACTGCACAGTAACCCGTTACATAATAACCCAGATTGTACCGGCGGTCTAAACGTCCGAAGCTTGCACATACCTCGATATCAGAATCGAGCTCCAGAGAATACTGTCCGAAAGGAATCTGAAATGCTTCTTCACAGATAGGCAGATCTGTTCTGATGCAGATAACCCTTTCTGCCGGAACATTCAGGTGGAGTCCCTTTACCGGATCCTTGTCCTCAAAATATAAATTCACTAAAATATGTGCATCCACTGCATTTTTGTTTGTAATCATCAATGCTTCATGTCCCGGCAGAGATGGATCATCCCCATTTCCGGGCAAATCGCCGTCAATAAACATATAATGCTTATAACCTAATACTTTTTCTGACATATCTATTTTCTCCTTTAATTTCACCCGGCACAAGAAATATGCCGGGAGTTTTTACATAAATACTATCCTATAAATCCTTCATGAAATACTCATGCATCTTCGGTGACAATGGCTTACATCCGGTTTCTGTAATTACATAACCGGTTTCGATACGACCACCATGAAGTTCAGGATGACCGAAGAAGCTTACGTCAACATTGACAATCATACCTGGAGCCAGTGCAAAATCACCATTCGGACCAAAGAAGGGAGCTTCTGCTTCCATCAGACCCATGGAGTGTGCAAATGGACACACCAGATACTTCATCAGATCATGCTTCTCATAGTAAAGACGTCCGGGCAAATCGATCTCACGTCCTGTCATGCCCGGCTTTAACATAGCATGAGTCAGGCGGAACGTCTCGCGCATGTGATTGAGCAGATCCTTCTGCTTCTGAGTATACACACCATTTACCGGAATGGTATCACCAAAGGTACCTGCATATCCATTGATGCGGGGTGCGATACCGATCATTACCAATTCACCGGACTCCAGCTTCTTATTTGTTGCTGTGGGAACCACCGCCTTTGCTCTTGCACCGGAACCAACGATAGTCGCATATGCAAAGCTGTGTGCACCATTAGCACGACAGATTGCCTCACCGGCTGCTGCCACCTCATATTCGTATGCACCCGGACGGATTGCTTCGATCATTTTTTCGTAAGCAAGATCACAGATCTCCACCGCACGGGTTGCCTGCTCTACTTCCCAGATAGACTTGTAAGCACGCATGTTTTCATATTCTTCCGTAATATCTACTAATTCTGCTCCTGCAAATCCTGCAGACACATCCAAATATACCTGATGAGGAATGGTAGTAGTACCTACAATACCGATACGGTTAAGTACGGTTCCTTCTGCTTTTAATTCTTCATTTAACTGTTTAAAATCGATAATCGTGGCATTGGGATATTCTTCATCCGGTACCATAAATACCGGGAAACAGCGAACCTTTGTAATCGCTGCATCCATCTGTGCAAAAGGCTCTGATTCAGGTCCTCCCAAAAGGATCGGTTCCCCATGAATCGGCACTAACACTGCTCCCTTTTCAAACTGACCGCACCAACCGGTCAAATACCAGCCATTGGCCACATTGAGTTCGTCAAAGTATACCAGTGCTGCATCCAAATTTTTTTCTGCCAGAATTTTTCTCACTCCCTGCAGTCGTTTTTCTGTTTCACTTCTGTTGTAATAAGACATTATAATTCCTACCTCTCTTTCATTATATTTGCCAAGCGTTTTGCAAACGCCTGATTAATTTAAATAAAATTATCATCAAGCGGAAACATCGGTCGACGTATCCGCTTCAGATTCATATCCTCCAGACGTTCGCAGGATGCTCCCGGTGTAAATGCAAGGATTGCCCGGTCCGCTTCTTTAGCAAGCTCCGGGAATAAATACCCTAACTTTACCACAACTATATGATATTTACGAAAATCCAAATCTATGGATTCAAAGATATCCGGTCTGCATAGGGATGCCCTGTTTTTCGTGATGACTATTGTCATATCACCACAATCAAGGGTGGCACTGGGACCTGCGTTATTATATTGATAGGACAAAATATCACCCCGATGTATCAGCTGCCCGGTAATAGTTGCCTTTTCACTATCCTGTGACAGACTGCCTCCTACCGTCAACGTCAAAGTTTCACCTATCTGTGCAGCATAACACGCATCGCAGGCAGCCGCATCCATAATTCCTGCAACCAACACATTCTTAGCTCCCAGTCTCTGCAAACAGTTGATCATAAATGCGTTATCACCAGCCGCACCTGCTGTGGTATTGTCCCCGGAATCAGATATAAACACTAATCTTTCCTCTGCGTTCATCGCCAGACGTACAGCTTCCTCCGGCTCCGCTGTCTCCACAAGAAACTTAAAATCATGCCTTACATCGTAAAATTTTTGTGCCAGCAGCTCTGTACATTCTTTCGCCAGCACTGTATCCCATTCATGTGTCGCAATAAAATTAGGTCCTGTATACGATTCATCAATCCATGGCTGTCCATTGAACACCTGAACACTCATCATACCAGGGAGCTTCTCCATATCCTCCGCCATCAGCATAATGCTCTTCAACGGCTCTATTTCGGTCTGTACTGCATCTCCGCATATAATCACATTGGCTCTTGCTAATTGCGGCTTGGGAAGAATCTTTTTATCAATACATTCCAGTAATAAATGCATTGCCCTCCGCTGTGTCTCCTCCCTGTCGCAGTGGGGTGCTGTCCGATAGCCAGTCACACAATTGCAAAGCTTTGGAATAGCATCACTGTTGTCTGCATGAAAATCCATGGCTATTGAAATGGGCACCTCAAAACCCACCTTGTTTCGAATCATGCGCAACAGATACTCTTCTGCTGAACCAATCCCCTCTACACACATAGCACCATGTAGGTACAGCCAAATGCCATCCAGACCATCTTGCGGCAGACGTCCTACAAGCTCACTTGTTAAATCCTGAAAATCAGCCTGTTTCATGGCCCCCCCGGGCAATGCGTGTGCATACAGCGTGGGAATAATTTCGCACCTACGCTTTTCAAGCATATCCATTACCGCAATCTTTTCATACATATCCTCGCCAACTGCATAATCAAAATCCTCTATCTTTGTTAAAACCGGCGTCAGACTGTTTCCCTCACATAACATGGCTCCGATTGCAATCCTCATAGTCATCCCTCCCCTTTAATACATTTAAATTGTACATAAATCCCCTGGTAATTTGTTATCGATAATTCCTCAATTAGTTAAAAATATAATGAATAATTTATCAAAAAAAGAGTACCATCACCTTTCGGCAACAGTACCCTTCACATATTTCCTATATTAATTTTCCTTACCCGATCAACACCTGTTTCCCTTCAAACGCAAATCCATACCTTCTGATCCGCTCTGCCGCAATTCCTTTTGCGGTCAGGGCCGCCTCATATTGCTTTTCTTCAATCTGCAAAAGTGCCGCCTCCACAGTATCCTGCAGGGTCTTCTCATCCTCTGGATCACGCACCTTAAATTCAAGAATGTAGGCATAATCCTCATTCTTACGGGGTTCCAGCATCACATCATATCTCCCAAAACCACTCTCTCGATTAGATGTAATCACATATCTCCCATTCAATTCCACCATCAGTCCCAGTACAAAACCATGATAAAAACGTTCCGGCTCCGCCCCGGACGGTGCCTTCCCGGTATCAAAGTAGCTGAAGGTCTTTAGGGCAACACGGTTCATATAGTGATTCATGGCCTTCACATTTCCCAAAAGCAATGCCTTTATAAAATCATTATAATCGACCGTTGCTTCGCCGAACCACAGCCGAATCATATTTTGGAACATTACTCTCACTTCTAAGTTTGTCAGGGTCAATTCATACTTTGGTTCCTGAAGAGCCTCATCGTCATACTCTTCATAACTGACCACCTTCAGGTAACCACTTGCTAACAGCAAACTCCAGATCGCCTGCTCACTTCCATCTAATTGACTGTACACAATCTGCTCATCAATGGGTGTAAATAAGTGTTCTCCGTCTAAAAGTGCTTCAAAGGATGTCTTGATATTTCTGTTTCCTTCCCGGATCAGCTTGCCCACCAGGCTGTTGGAGCTGGTATTGGCCCAGTATGTTGTTACCTTTCCTTTATCTAAATAATTTAGAATAGACCATGGATTATAAATATCTTTCTTCCGGCCAAAAATAAAACCATCATACCATCTTTTTACAAGTTCTTTATTTGTCAAGCCAAACCCATCCATGGCAGCAAACACTTCTTCTTCCGTAAAGCCGAAACAATCCTCATATTTATCTGCTGTGGTTGTAACCACCAATAATTGTTTTCAATAATCGTACTGTAATTTTGTATTCCAATCGCTACGTTTCTTCCCATTCAAACACCTCCGAAGATCTGCCACGTTTTACTTACAGTTTTTTGCTGTATTTTCAGTATAGCACATTTTCCTCTCCTACTCAAGACTGCTTCCGAAACTACGATTCATTCAAATACTGCACAACCCCCATATAAATGGCCCAGGCCACCTGATCCTGATAGCTTTCTGTAACAAGCATTTCCGCTTCTTTATAATTAGACAAAAATCCGCACTCCACGATTACAATGGGCATGGCTGTTTTTTTCAGCAGATAGTAGCTGTCATTGGCCTTGATCTGGCGTGTGTTTTTCGGATCCACTAATGCCACGAATTGCTTCTGTATTCGGTCCGCCAGCTTTTTGCCTGCCTCACTGTCCTCATGATAAAAGACCTGAGCACCATGGACATATTCTTCAGGATAGCTGTTCTGATGGACACTGATGATCAGATCAGGCCTCGCTCCTTCCATGATCTCCACACGACGCTTCATATCCTGCACCTTTTTATTATCCGAATCCGCATCATATAACCCATTCTCATCCTCTCTGGTCATGACTACCTGTATATCACCCGCCTTCAGGTACTGTGCCACCTTCTGTGCAATGGCCAGATTGATATCCTTTTCCTCGGCTCCGTTTATCCCCACCTTTCCCGGATCAAATCCCCCATGGCCGGCATCCACCACAACCACATACGGATCTTTTGCAGACAAAGAGGCCTCCCCCATGGTATATACTTCGCCGATCTTTTCAGCCGTATATATCATGGAAAAGGCCACCGCCAATCCCGTCAACAGGGAAAATAATTTCATTTTTGTTTCCTGATTCATCACATTCCACACATGTACTTATCCTCATTTTATACATATGCATGATATCAGGGGAATATGCTTTTCTTTATTCTGCATTCACGTAGGCACTGATCTGCTGCCATACGCCCTTGGTTCCGTATCCCAAACGCCACACTGCAACTCCGGCAATATCCTTCGCCTTCATTACATTGATCTTCACACCCAGGGATTCTTCCGTTTCCGCCCAAATCTGATAGGTGGAATTGCCGCTCTTCCATTCATAATACATCTGTTGAGTTTCCTGATCCCACTCGCCTTTGATTCCCTTTGATTCCAGGGTATCAAGATAGCTCTTAGTATTATTCAGGGTCAGATAC
>JAZUCP010000201.1:0-3147 GCA_045639165.1 Acetatifactor sp.
AAAAGAGGAAAACCTTTCGATTTTCCTCTTTTCGTTGGGGTGCGGTGGGCGAGACTCGAACTCGCACAGGATTACTCCCACTACCCCCTCAAAGTAGCGTGTCTACCATTTCACCACCACCGCTTTGTTTTGGGATTGCAAAGGTACGAACATTTTTTAAACTTCCAAATCTTTTTGAGAAAATTTCAAACTTTTTTACACTTTTTTATTTGTAAAGTATTTTTTCAGGCGTTTTGATGCGACTTATTAATGTGTTGTATTGTCGGCAATAATGCATAATCCAAAGCAGAACGGGGCATATTTCCACAAATATGGATTATTGTGGGCAAGGTGAAGAATTTAAAGATTTCATTCATAAAAACCGACTATTTCATTGAGAAGGGCTTGAATTTCAAGAAATTATTCATATCTTTGCGCGCTTTTCCTCGGGTAGGAAAACATATGGTAAAATTTATTAACTATTTAAAACAGATTCACAATGGCTGTTAAAATTCGTCTTCAGCGCCACGGAAAGAAGAATTTCGCATTCTTCCACATTGTTGTGGCTGACTCACGCGCACCTCGCGATGGTCGTTTCATCGAGCAGATCGGCTCTTACAACCCTAACACTAACCCTGCTACTATCGTTCTCAACGACGAGAGAGCTCTTGCATGGCTTAACGTAGGTGCACAGCCTACTCTTACAGCTAAGCGCATCCTTTCTTATGAGGGTGTACTCCTTGCAAAGCACCTCCAGGGCGGTGTAAAGAAGGGCGCTCTTACACAGGAGCAGGCTGACGCTAAGCTCGCTGCATGGAAGTCAGAGAAGGCTGCCAAGATCAACGCAAAGAAAGAGGGTCTTAGCAAGGACGCTGCAGCTGCACACAAGGCTGCTGTAGAGGCAGAGGCTAAGGTAAATCAGGAGAGAGCTGAGGCTATCGCAAAGAGAAAGGCTGAGGCTGAGGAGGCTGCACGCGCAGCTGCTGAGGCTGCTGCAGCAGAGAAGGCTGCTCAGGAAGCTGCCGCTGCTGGGGCTGAGGCTGAAAACACTGAGGCTTAATTCCGGCATGGCAGGTTACGACAACTTGCAGCAGGTAGCCCAGGTATTGAAATCCAACGGTACCGATGGGGAGCTCGTGATGGGCTTCCGCGAAATCGCTCCTGAAGATATCAATCTAAAAGAACCGGTGTTCATCATTTTTGATGGACTGCCGGTTCCTTTTTTTATCGAATCATTCGCAAAAAGAGGCCAGTCAAAGGCTCTCGTACGCCTCACTGACATCTGCTCACAGGAAGATGTAGAGGAAATTGTCGGCAAAGGCGTGTTCATTGACGAGGAAACTCTCCCTGAAATGTCCATTGAAGAGGACGGCTATGCTGCTCTTGTCGGATGGACTGTACTTACCCCGGCAGAAAACATCTTGGACAATCCCGAAATGTCAGATGAGCAGGACGAGCCGGCATTGGTGGAAGTGGGAGAGATCACAGACTTCATCGACATTCCTAAAAATCCTTGCATAGAGGTAGAAACAATAAATGGAGCAGTAATGATACCGCTCCATGAAGATTTCATTATTTCGTTGGATCCTGAATATCAGGAACTTATAATGCAGATTCCTGCAGGACTTCTTTAGATTCTATCCTTTACGATAAAATAATACACTGCAAAACCGATCCAGCTGAAGCAAAGAAGCGCAACAGTAAGAAGGATCTTTATAAGTGTATCAACATGTCCCTTGCTCCATACATCCTTGATGCACCAGAAGCAGCAGAAAAGGCCTACGAGCCAAACAAGAAAAGCTATCATGATATTATTTCAATTATTATAAGGTTAAACTTTAGTATTCAATACTTACTTTTGCATTGAGTTCGTCCAGACAGAAAGATGTCGGGATACCGCTTCGGGAAGCATACAGATCAAAATCTATAGCATCGATGCTACCAAGCTTTGTGAGATCGAATTTCGTCCACGAATACATGGTTGTATCTGGAAGGGCAAGATTGATTTCAGCGGTTCCTGTAACGGTGCCACCAAGGTAACCTGTCGCAGTAAGAACCAGCTTATCACCAGGCTCGAAACTCTTCGCAGCCTCATAAACCTGTTCTGTATTGTTCACATAACAATAGCTGAGCACACATGTTCCGTATTTGGGATCCACCAGGAATGTAATGGAATGCTCCGGCATTTTTGAGGCATCCGGATTTTCATAATACACAGTATATGTATTGCTTCTTTCAAACGGCTTACCTGCCACTCTGTACGGATTGATGATATAATCCTTACCTTTCTCACCTAAACCTGGAGCCTCAAGATATGAAAGGATGAAACCGCCCTGGAACTCACCCGTTGCTGTTACCTTGTTGTGAAACGCAATATCATTCCAAGGAAAACCACCACCGCTTCCAAGGCATGTACTATCTGCACCAAACTCCCTTGTATAAACATCATCAGGATAGGTAAAGTCAGCAACAAGCGGATAATCCTGCTGATATGTTCCATTCAGACATGAAGCAGCACACAAGACTGCAAAAACAAAAAATACTATTTTCTTCATAAATAAATCTAAAATTACTACACGTACCATGTGGCCTTGAACGAGACCACATCATGGCAAAGTTACCATTTTTTATATATCTGACAATAGAATTTCAGCTAAACGTACTGCCGGCCCTGTCAGCCACACTTCAGAAAACGACAATGCATCGGCATTGTGAGGCACGAAATCCACAGACAGAAAATCTCTTTTTGCCTTTACGTCATATCTGACTCGTCCATCCGACTGAACAGCAGACGGCCTGATGCCTTTGACATATGAAGCAACAGCAGAGGCAACGATTCCTGTTCCGCAAGCGAAAGTCTCATCCTCAACACCCTTTTCATATGTCCTGACCTTGATTCCACCATCATAAGGATCGACAAAATTCACATTCGCTCCGATTGGTCCGAGTTCTTCGGCATAACGTATTGTACGACCTTCGGAAACAATGTCATATGAGTCCAGAGAGTCGACAAAGCGGACATAATGGCGGGTTCCTGTATCAAGGAACCATCCTTCAGAGACAATATCCAGACTCGACAGCCTGTCATAAGCGACAACTTCCGATACATTCTTCATCTGCAGACGGATAACTTTGGATTTTCCCTCATCTTGCATTATCTGAGCCGTG